>DASRRN010000040.1:0-11189 GCA_035695685.1 Acidobacteriaceae bacterium
CATCCAGAAAATTCCGCTCTCGACCAATACGCGCAGGAAGGATGGGTAGATCTCAATACCACCTACACCTACAACATTGTGCACGGCATGCTGCTAAGGGATTACCAGCGCACGCCGGCGACGCCTTTCGTGCTCATAGAATCCACCTATGAGGGAGAGCACAACGCTTCGGCGGTACAAATCCGGCGCCAGGCCTACTGGGCGATACTCTCTGGAGCGACCGGACAATTCATGGGCAATCGCCCTATTTGGCTCTTTGATCCTGGATGGGAAGCAGCACTCAATTATGCCGGCTCTCAGGACATGACGCGACTCAAAGAGCTGTTTACTTCGCGGCCGTGGTACCAACTGGTTCCGGATGACAAGCATGAGGTCGTTGTCGATGGACTCGGCGAGTTTAGAGGATTAGATTACCTGGCCGCCGCGCGGACGGAGGATGGGGCAACGGTCATCGCCTACATGCCCACCAGCCGCGATATTACTGTGGATATGACCAAGGTCGCCGGCAAAGAAGCAAAGGCATGGTGGTTCAATCCCCGGAACGGAAACTCTCTTTCTATCGGAACTGTGCCGACTCGTGGCAAGCATCGGTTTGCTCCTCCGGGGGAGGGGGATTGGGTCTTACTGCTGGACGATTCCGCTCGCGGCCTGCGCGCTCCGAGCCGGCCCTAACCTTCATTAATATTTGAACCTCTGCTGATTGAGTCTGTTGCATGCGCCTCGCAGGAAAAGTCGCTATCGTAACTGGCGCTGCATCGGGGATCGGGCGCGCGACCGCCATTCGCTTTAGCCGCGAGGGTGCGTCTGTGGCCATGTTCGATCGCGACGTCGCTCGTGGCGAAGCAGTCCTGCACGAGCTCCGCGCCACCCAGGGAAAAGCGATCTTCTTACCTGTAGACGTTGCAGTCGAAGCGAACGTGCGCGAGGCAGTGGTGCGCGCAGTGGAGGAATTCGAACGCATCGATGTCCTGGTGAACAACGCGGCTGCTTTTGTCTTTGGTTCCTATCAGGCGACTCTGGCTGATTGGGAGCGGGTGCTTTCGGTCAATGTGATGGGTGCTGCCTTTTGTACAAAATACGCGGTCGAGCCCATGATCCGGGCCGGCGGCGGTTCCATCGTAAATGTCAGTTCGATCAGCGGCTTTGTTGCCCAGGAGAAGAGTATCCCTTACAACACCAGCAAGGCCGCGCTACTGGGGCTCAATCGATGTCTGGCGATGGATCTCGCACCCCACAAAATCCGAGTCAATGCCGTAGCTCCCGGATGCATCGACACACCGCAGCTGCGCGCCGACGTCGCACGTGCGGGATTGACCTACGAAGAAGACCTGGCGATCGAGGGCCCTCTCCACCTCCTGAATCGTTTCGGTACAGCCGACGAGGTGGCCAACGCAATCTTGTTCCTGGCTTCGGAGGAAGCCTCTTTCATCACCGGCACTTGCTTGATGGTCGACGGCGGATACACAGCAAAGTAGTGATTATGGATGCTGCAAAACTAATGTCCGAGTTAGTCTGTTTCGAGCCAATTTCAAGAAAAGCTTTGTATCAGGGCACGACTTCAGTCGTGCCGCTGGAGTTTCTACATATTTCAACACCAGGGCGGCAGGCAGCGGACCCTAGGCACCATAGTTTGTGACAGGCTGCAGCATGATCCGTGCCAGCCCCGGACTTCAGTCCGGGGAAGCGGGTTTTCAAACCCGCGACAACGCTTTATCTTGCCACTACCGGGCTTTTAGCCCTGGTGAAAATGCCCCAAGCTCCCCAATCAACCGCATTCGCATCATCAATCCCGAGTTCAAAGACCTTGCACAGACTGGGGATGGGAGATGATTACTGCGCATGAAAAGATGTACCCGTGACCATCAGGTGGGTACCGCAACAAGATAGTGTACGCGGGCTTCGGTGGTTGAAAAGCTCCGAACGGCATAGGCAAGATAGGCATCCTCGAGGTCCTTCGACTCCGCGCCATCAAGCGCGCTGTCACGCGAAAAGTCTGTGAAGCGCTCCGCTCAGGATGACGATTTTCTGGGAGTTTTGATGAAAAACATTCCAAAACAAGTTAGCGCTTATGGACTGAATTCCTGGGAAACACTCAACCGTCCCTGCGGGACTTAGGTTGGAAACGGGGTGCTCACACACCCTCTTTAACCCGTCCCCTTCAGACGAAGGAGTTTTTCGGCAGCCTGTGAAGCAGTGCCCTTCGTCTCTACTGCGCTCCGTTTTTGAAGATCTGTTCCGCCAGATGGTTTTCTACGTGGGTTTGATTACGCATCATTTCGAGGTAGGCGGCTCGCAGCAGTTGGGAGCGGTTGTCGCGCAGTTGCTGGCGGATGTCCTGCTGTACGCGCGGGTCATTGATCTCACGCTGGCCGGCTGGTTCCTTTTCGATGAGCTTGTAGATCGCATAGCCGAGGGGAGCTTTTGCGCCCGGCGCCAGCAATGGGATGACGTCCGTTATTTGCCCCGGCTGCAGCTTGGAGATCGAGGCGAAGATAGGCGGGGGTTGACTGCGAAGGCTCGACTCCGGGACAAAGCCCATATTGCCACCGTTACTGGCGTCATTGGGGTTCTCAGAGAGAGAGGACGCCAAGGTAGCAAAGTCTTCGCCGCTTTCCAGGCGGTTGTGGATCATATCGATTTTTCGGCGCGCCTCGGCATCGTTGCTGGCTTTGCTGTTCTGTAGATTGGCGCCTTGCGGCATCCGCGTGGGTTGAGAAGTCACGACAATATCAGCAATGTTGTATTTCGGTTCGATAAAGTTGAATTGGGCCTTGTTCGAGTTATAGAAACTGGTAACGTCCGCGTCGGTAATGTTGATGCGCGAGTTCACTTCCTTGTTCATCAGTTTTTCGGCGGTCAGATTCTGCCGGACCTGCAGCCGGAGGTCGGCCAGTGAGAGGTTGGCGGCCTGTAGGCGCTTGGCCCATTCCTCCTGGGTATACGGCGCCTTCATTTCAGCGATCTTGGCATCCACCTCTTCATCGCTGGCGACCAGGTTCATCTTCTTCGCCGCCTGTTGCAGGATTTCCTCGTCAATGAGTTGCTTCAGAATGCCCAGCCGCGTGGCTTCGGCTTGTTCCTTGGTGGGTACGTCCTTGTTGTTGCCCAGGTTGTCGCGGTAAAGCTTTTCCACCTCGCTGCGCTGGATGGGTTGTCCGTTCACCGTGGCTACCACGTCTGGCCCGTAACTGTGTTTGCAGCCGAGAACGCCGCACAGCAGCACGATGCTTATGGAGGCGCACGCCCCTGCTGCACGCAAACGAGGCGCACGTCGCGGCACGGCGGAATTGCAGGGTAGTGCGCGCTCTAACAATGGTTCCAACGGTCTTTCTCCTAGGGATCGCATGGTCTCTATTTGGGGGGCTGCGGAGTTGGCGGCTTTACCGCTTCCGCTACCCGGGGCGGCGGTTGCACACCGGCCTCTCGCAGGGCCCGGTCGATGGCGGTCCAAAGCTCGGGTTGCGGTAATGCGCCGGAGATACGCTCGCCGTTGATAAACAAGGTCGGCGTTCCATTCACGCCCAGACTGTCTCCCTGCTTCATCGAAGCGCGCACCACAGACTCGTCCTGTTTGACGATGCACGCATCGAGCTTGGCCTGATCCAGCGTGGAACGCTGGCCCTCCTCACGCGCAAGCGTATCCAACGTCTTCTCTGCCTCATGAATATCTTTCGCAGGTCCGGTGATGTCTGTCGCGTGCGAATGCACATAGTCCACAAACTTCCAGTAGGCGTCCGGACTCTGGTCCGCGAGGCAGTCCGCATTCACCGCCGCATGCATGGCCCAGGGATGGATTTCGATGAGCGGGTAGTCCTTGTAGAAGAATTTGACCAGCCCTTTGTAGCGGTCGAACGTGGCGGGAAAGAGCTGTTCATGCATCCGCGCACAGTAGGGGCACTCCAGGTCGTCGAAATTCACGATCGTCACTTTGGCCTGAGGCGTTCCGCGTATGGGACGGTTCTGAAGCGAAATCATGTCCGCCGGGCTATGACTGATGTCAAACCTTTCCAGGCGCGCAACCGTGTTGCCATCGCTGGAGAGAAGAAAATTCACCACTGTCTGCTTGCCATTGCTGGAAAAAGTAATGGGAAGGTTCTCAAACCCTGGGAATTCGCTCTTGCTGGTTGCCCCAATGGCGACGTCGACATTGGGAGGTACCTCAAATTGCGAGCGCACCAGGACTTCGATTCTCCGGTTGAGCTGAGGGGTAGGAACTGGAGAGGCGTTAGTTGATGCAGTACTGGGAGGGCTCTGCGCCTTGCAGCCTGCAGAAAGAGAGATGAGCAGGCACCAAACCAGGGTACGGCGTACAGACAAGACAACCACCTTTCCATACCATCTTTTCATTAGAACGGTTTTCCCACTCACGTGTCCAGCAGCGGCGTCGAGGGCAGATTAAAAGATTCGCTCCGAATGCTTCAGGTTCCCGGCAGCGCCTACGCCAGCCAGGGTAAAGTTGAAGCCGTATTGATTCTCGTTGCGCACCGATCCCAGTGCCAGGCGGCGATATTCGACGCTAAGCCCGCAGCAGTCCCAGTTATAGGAGGACTGGATACCGCCATATTGCAACGCATTCTGAACAAAGTCATATCCGGCATCGGCAGCGGCACTTAGCCCGCGCTTGGTCGGCGCCCCATACCCCAGTAACAGACGCAGCAGGTTGTATTTCGTTACCTGGCTGGCGAGGTTGGAGGTGAACGAGGAGTTCAGCGCCTGAAGGCTGGAGTATCCCACGCTGCCGAATACGCTGTCTCGCCGGTAGTCGGTGAACACGTTGCTGGCGTCCATCCGGCCAGTCTTGAAGTCATAGTCCGCATCCCATTCCAGGTCGCTGTGTTCGCTGGTGCGAACCTTGAAGCGCGAGATTAGCGGCGAATTGTTGCGTGGCCCGTTGAGAAAAGCCACTCCGGTGAGGTCGAGCGTCGACGCGAGTACATTGCGCCTTAAGGGAGAGGCGGCTCCCCCGAAGTACGGGTCGAAGAAGTATTTTGCGGCCAACTTCCAGGTAATCCACGCATCGGTATCGCCGCCGCATTCCGTATAGTTGGCGGGCAGGGTGATGATGCCATTGATGGGCGGAGGCAGATCGCCGCTGCTACAGGGTTTGGAATGTAAGTGCTTGAAGAAGAGCCTCTGGGTGAGCGAGTATTCCACCTCATTCGTATCGCTGACTACATCGGTGGTGTCGAAGCGGGGGATGGAAGAGAAGTTGTTCACTCCGGCAACGTAGCGATACTGGATGTCCGGCTCGATGGTGTGTCGCAGGTCGCTGCCGAAGAGCCGTTCGAAGGTAGGCGCTTTGAAATCGCGAACCAGCGCTGGCGGGCGGAGTTCGAAGCTGGCCTCCAGATCAGAGCGATTGACACTGCCATTCCCCAGCAGTGGGGTCGTGCTGCCTGGAACCTGACTCTGGGTGTAATAGGTTTCGCGAGCACCTACTTCCGGCCGCAGCGTCCAGCCATCGAAGTGCAAAGGCAGCGAGAGGTGCGGATATAGATCGAAGCGGCCGATAACTCCCGTCTTGTAGCCCGGCTCACTGCGGCTCAGTCCGGCTGCAGAACTGTCCACGCTCCAGCGCAGCGGCGTTCCCTCAAGGGAGCGGTCAACGGTGTCGAAATCGAGGCTGGGCACGTGCAGGATGCGAATCTGCGGTGTGCTATAGATGTTGCCCACCTGGGTGATGCCTTCAAAATTCTGATAACGGTCGAAGCTAATACTCGCTGAGCGTCCTCCGTCATTTTGAGTGACGAACGCCGACGATGTGACCTGAGAGGCAACGGCGAGCGAGAACGATTCGGCAAACGCCTCGCGATAGACAAACGAGCTGAGATACTCGCCGGTAGCCACGGCGCGGGTGTGCTCATCCAGGTCAAAGTCGCGGCGGCCGCTGAAGAAGATGTCCTGGCCGCCCTGGTCCAGATAATCAGGCGCTAATCCCCGGTCGAACAGTGCAGTGAAACGGGCATTGACAAAATCTTCTCCGCGACCGCGATAGCGGAAATCGCCGCTGGGCGACCAGCCTCGTTTGGAAAAGTATTGAGTACCAAACGTGGCATCCATGCTGCGGTTGATCACCAGGTAGATCGATTCGCCAACGATGGTGCCCTTGGTCGAAGAAGTGCCAACGACGGGGAGCAGCAGGCCGCTCTGCCTGGAGTTTGCGTCGACCGGATGAGTGACGTAGGGCAAATACAGGATAGGCACGCCAAGCAGGGTGAAATAGCTATTCTTTGCCCGCGCCTGGCCATAGTTCAACCGGATCAAGGCGGAGTGAATCTGCCAGTCCGGGTCAGGCAGGAGGCAGGACGTCATCGTGCCCTGTATCACCTCATAGCGCTCCGGTCCTTGCTTGATGAGCACACGCCCGGTAAAGAGGAACGGATTGGCCGTCGTGTACAGCAACTTCTTTTTGCTGGTTGAGGGCTGGCGGCCGATACTTCCGGTCACATTTTCGAAACGGCCGGTCTCCAGTTCAAAGTTGAGTTTGCCGTGATCCGCCAGGATGAGTTCGTTGTTTCGCCCACCTTGCAGCCGTACATGACCGTCAGCCTCGGCGTCGCCGGTGTCCCGATCGTAGGAAACTTTGTCTGCGGTGAGAACGTAGTTCTTGTATTCGATTTTGACGTCACCGATGAGGGAATAGACTTCCCCATGTTTCTCCTGCTGCCTGGATTCGAAGCGCACAGGGACACCCGCGGCCGGCGCGGCAACCACTTCAGCAATCGGATAATCGGGCGCGTCAGGGAGCGACGATGGCGCAGAAGCCGAGGGTAACTGCTTGGTCAACGCCTGCGGCCAAAGCTCCGGATGACACAGCATTAACGCTGTGATAAACAAAAAGGTGCGGACTCTCATTACCAGGGGCGAGGCTAGGATAGCAAATGGCCCACACCCAAAGTACCTGATTGCGCCGCCGCTCTGGTAAATTCAGGCTCGTTCTCTCGCCTTCATTGCGCTTGCAATGAAGAAAGAAGCGTGTTTCTGTCGCCTCCGCTCCCCGGATTTCCTGTCAGGCTTGGTGGGGTCAGCGATCTTCATGTGGTCCCGGCAGGCCGGGACCGCACACGAGGCAGTCGATGGCGCCCCCTAGTAGGAGATCCGGATCCAACGCCGCTAAATTAGGTACATACGCTCGCGTGTGTGCATCTCCACTTGTTTTACGGGGCCACGAAACATGCAGCACCTAAGAGGAGAACAGAATTGAGTCCTTCTTCGCCGAATGTCGGAGAACACCTTTCCCATGCAGACACAGACCTTGTGCCGGCATGGAAGAAGGAACTGAACGAGCGCCTGGCCGCGACGCGCACGCGCCGGCTACGCAACAAGGAGGAGCAAATTGCTCTTCCGGGCCTTGAACACATAGAGCGCAAAGTTGACTCTCGCGCGTCCCTGCTCGCCGCTAAGGTAGCTCGGCGATATGCAAATGCTCCCTCTTATAGCGAGGTGCTGGCGGCCGAGACTCGCGCCCGGGCAGAGGCGGTACCGGTAGCGCTGCCCGCGAGAGAAAACACCGGTCTCCCGGCCCAACCCTCATCCGAAAGCTGGGATCTTTCCATACGCACTGAGGAGGTGGAAGAGTTTCGCTACCCCGAGGTACTCGAGGAAGAACCGGCATTTGCAAAGGTGGAGCCGTTAGCGGTGAATTTCGTCGACTTTCCACGGGAGCTAGTCGCAGCACGGAAAGTTCGCCCTCGCCTGGCGGAAGGTCCCTTGCGCGACACCTCGAAAGAGGAGAAAGATCAGCTCAAGATTTTCGAAGTTGCGCCAGAAAGCATCTCGAAGACGGTGAGTATCGGACCAGCCCCGGCGGATTGGTCTCCCATCCGGCTGGATAACCAGCCGAATGCCGCAGTGGATGGTGGTGGGGCGTCAGTATCCCAGCAAATCCCTCTCAAAACCGCCGCATTGGAAGACCGGATGATGGCCGGGATCTTTGATCTTGCACTGATCGTAGCCGCTTTCGCAATTTTCTGTCTGGTGTTCGTGGCCTGCACGGCGCATCCACCCTCGGGTAAACCTGCGCTGCTGGGCGCCGGGTTAGTGCTGGGAGGGTTCTGCCTCCTGTATCAATACTTGTTCTTTAAGTACGCCGACGGCACTCCGGGAATGCGCTACGCGAAGATCGCGTTGTGCACATTCGAAGACGAGAACCCGACCCGTAAGGCGATGTGCAAGCGAGTTTTGTTTGTGCTGCTTTCGGCCGCTCCGCTAGGCCTGGGCTTTGCCTGGGCGTGGTTCGACCCGGATCGACTGACATGGCATGACCGGCTATCGCGAATTTATCAGCGGAGCTATTCCTAGCAAGGGCGGCCTTGGCCCACCCAAGGCGGTGAAAATGGGCTTCAGGAAACAAAGACGTACCTCAGGGGCGATAAAGAGGGTGTGAGAACTCCCGTTTTGAAGGGTACGGGCTTCAGAGGCTGCGGAAAAAATGGAAAGCCGAATCCCAGCCCCAAACCGATTCAGCCTGGAAACGCGAAGGGTGCCCCAGGTCTCGCTTTTGAGACCTGGGATCCCCCTAGCAAAGGCCAATCGAGTCCACCCTAAGGGCCGTACCCTCCAGGAAAAGGAGTTTTTCCGCAGCCTTAAAAGCCCTCATCAACCCTGCCATTTACGGCACGGCTGAAGCCGTGCCCTTTGTTCAGAGTTGTTTCGTGGGGGACAGAGAGCGCTCCCTCGAAAACATTTCCATGAAAGGTCCGCGGAACTGCAGATCCTCGGCTTCGCTCCGGGATAACAAAGGGGAGAGTGGCGCTTCCATTTTGGGATCGGTTGCAGGGATCCCAGGTCTCAAACGCGAGACCTGGGGCACCCTTCGATGTTTGCCGGGAACGCGTCGGCTGGTTCGGATGATCTACAGGTGGGGTGGCGCTTCCATCTGGCTCTTAATACATGCTGTGTCTCTTCCGGTTCTCACACACCCTCTAAAGCCCTCAACAGCCCAAGGAGGGAGACAATTCTCGACCTGAATGTACCGCTGGCCTAATCTGTGGTTCTTTCCTCAAGGGGTGGGAGCCAAGAGCGCGGAGGCGGCCGCACCAATGACTGCAACCTCTGGACTATCGGGCACGACTTCCAATGAGTAGCTTTGCAGCGGACTCATTTTGACCATTTGCCACAGATACTCCTTGAGCAGATTGAGATCGAGAAAGCGCACGTTGAGGCCGGTGTAGTAGAAACGGCCCGGGCCACCTAAATGGATGGAGGTGGCCGTAGCAGCGCCCAGACCGCGGTGCCAGAGACGCACGAAGTCCATGCAACGAGCGTCACCTTTCTTGGCAGCGGCGAAAACTTCCTCCGGCTCCATGTCGAGGAAGCGCAGACGCATCGCGCGGTAACCCATGATTCCTTCCAGGTGTCCCCTCCCGCCGCAGCCGCAATAGGTCTCTTTGGGGTCGAGGGTTACGACCATGTGACCACCTTCCCACACGCCTTCGGCGTAGGGATATCGGCCGAATCCGATACCGTTACCAATGGTCCAAACCCGCACCAGGCGATCGGTGCGGCGCTGGGTAACGGCCAACCCAGCCGCAACGGCATCGGCATCATTCATCGTCTTCAGTGGCGCATCAATCCCCTTCGATTGGAAGATGGCAGCCAACGATTCGGCAACGTTTGCGCCCTTTAATTGAGCCAGATTCGGAGAGTCCTCACAAATTCCGTTGCGGATGATCCCGGGAATGGCGACACCGATGGCATCGAACTTGCCCTCCGGATGCAGTGCCAGGA
This sequence comes from Acidobacteriaceae bacterium, assembly GCA_035695685.1. Taxonomy (GTDB): domain Bacteria; phylum Acidobacteriota; class Terriglobia; order Terriglobales; family Acidobacteriaceae; genus PALSA-350. The sequence continues at coordinate 9,730 of DASRRN010000040.1, forward strand.
CCTGATCGCAAATCAAATGACAAAGGCTTTCGAAGGGATGTTCCAGCAAGGCTTCGTGATCGTCCGGATTCTCCGGAAAAGTGCGTAGCGATCCAACCAGTTTGTGATCTTCAATAAGCCCCGCGACAATCCTCGAGGACACGACAACGCCAATAGTCCTGCCCATCCGCCCTCCCTTTATTTATATTTAGTCCGCCGCCCGGGCAAGCCGGTTGATGCCGTTGAAAGCGGCAGCCTTGTAGCACTCGGCAAGGGTGGGGTAATTGAACACCGTATCAATAAAGTAGTCCAGTGTACCGCCGAGAGACATCACAGCCTGCCCGATGTGCAGCAGTTCGCTGGCGCCCTCGCCTATGATGTGCACACCCAGCAAGTGTCGTGTCTCGCGATGGAAAACGATCTTCAGGCGTCCGGTGGTATCGCCGCGGATCTGACCCCGGGCAATCTCGCGATAATATGCGACGCCTACTTCGTAGGGCACATCTTCATCGGTGAGCTGCTCTTCCGTCTTGCCGATAAACGAAATCTCCGGGATCGTATAAATCCCATAGGGGTAGTAGCTTGGGTTGGACTCCAGGTTTTCATTGCCGAACGCTCGGGCTACGGCGATACGTCCCTGCTCCATCGACACCGAGGCCAGGCTGGGAAAACCAATCACATCGCCGACTGCGAAAATGTTCGGCACCTTGGTGCGGAAATCCTTATCCACGGGGATGCGGCCACGAGAATCCGGCTCGATGCCAACCGCTCCCAAATTGAGTTGGTCGACATTGCCGGAGCGGCCGACCGCGTAGAGCAAAGCACCGCCGGATATTCTCTTCTTGCTTTCGAGGTTGGCGACCACACTACAGTCGGGCAGCTCCTCCACGCTTTCCACTTCCTCATGCAGGCGCATGGTCACGCGACTGTCGCGCAGGTGATAGCTGAGTGCCTCTACGATTTCCTGGTCAGCAAACTCCAGCAGCTTGGGCCGCTTTTCGATCAGGGTGACGCGCACGCCGAGCGCGGCGAACATGCAGGTGTACTCCACGCCGATAACGCCGCCACCCACCACGATCAGTGACTTGGGCAGGTTGGGCAGGTCGAGAATCTGATCACTGTTGACGATCGAACGCCCGTTGATGGGTACCCGGGGGGAGTCGGCCGGCTTGGTGCCGGTGGCGATGATGATGCTCTTCGCCTCGTAGGTCTGGGTGCCCCCCTCATTGGTCACTTTCACGTGGGTGGCGTCTTCAAAGCTCGCCACTCCGGGGAGCACATCAATGCCATTGCGCGAAAGCTGCGCTTCGGTCACATCGATCTCGGTCTTGATCACGTGCTGGACGCGGAAGGCAAGATCCGCCATTGTGATCTTTTCCTTGACCTTGTAATTCATGCCGTAGATGGAGCGATAGTTATAGCCGGATAGATGCAGCACGGCTTCGCGCATGGTCTTGCTGGGGATGGTGCCGGTATTTACG
>DASRRN010000041.1:0-16743 GCA_035695685.1 Acidobacteriaceae bacterium
CCACGTCATGGAGCACGGCCTGCTGATGCTCGAAGGCGGCGGCATTTACCGCCTCGGTAACCACTGGTATCCGGTCCAGGCGGGCGATTTTATCTGGATGGCGCCCTACTGCCCGCAGTGGTTCGGTGCACTGGGCAAGACTCCGGCAAAGTACCTGCTCTATAAAGACTGGAATCGTCATCCGCTGCCTGGAAGGTGAGTACATGAACATTCATCGCGACCGCCTGATTTCTGATCTCGAAACGCTGGCCTCGTTTTCCGACGACACGCCACCGGGCATTTCTCGTCTGGTCTTCGCCGACGCGGATCAGCGGGCGCGCGTTTGGCTGAAAGCTCAATGCCGCGATGCTGGTTTGACCGTGCGCGAAGACGCGGTGGGCAATACGTTTGCCCGCTGGGTTGGTTCCCAGCCCCAGTTGCCCGCCATCGGCACCGGCTCTCATATCGACGCCATTCCGCACTCGGGCAAATATGACGGCACGGTCGGGGTACTTGGTGGCCTGGAGGCCATCCGCTCTTTGCAACAGAGCGGCTTTGCGCCGCAACGATCGATCGAGCTCTTGGTCTTCACCTCTGAGGAACCGACGCGCTTCGGCCTGGGATGCCTGGGGAGCCGGATGTTGAGCGGCGGCCTCAAGAGCGACGCGGACGCGCGCCTGAAGGATTCTGACGGCAGCACGTTGGCGGAACTGCGCGCGGCGGCCGGCTTCCAGGGTTCGCTCGACCAGGTGCGGCTCCGGGATGGCTATTATGCGGCTTTTGTCGAATTGCACATCGAACAAGGTCCGCTGTTGGAGAAGGAAGGCTTGCCCGTCGGCATTGTCACCAGCATCGCTGCGCCCGCGGCGTTGCGGATCACGATCGAGGGTGAGGGAGGGCATGCCGGGGGCGTGCTGATGCCCGATCGCAAAGACGCTTTTTGTGCGGCCGCGGAGATCGTGCTCGCAGTGGAAGAATGTGCCCGCGCAACCGGTGCAATCGACACTTGCGGTACCGTTGGCAAGTGTCATATCTTCCCCGGCGCAGTGAACAGCATTCCCAGCCGGGTGGAGATGGACGCGGATATCCGCGACACGGATGAGCAGCGCAGAAACCGGGTCCTCGGCGAGATCGAGCAAGCCTGCGCGCGGGTGGCGGCCAAACGAAACCTGCAGGTGAAAGCTAGCCGCATCAATGCCGATGCCCCAGCCACGTGCTCACCCCGCATCATCGAGGCCATGGTCGAGGCCGCCACGGAAAATGGTCTCGCTTACAAGAAGATGGTAAGCCGCGCCTATCACGACTCTTTGTTCATGGCCCGGGTCGCCCCGACAGGGATGGTGTTCATCCCTTGCCGTGGTGGGGTCAGCCATCGCCCGGATGAGTATTCCGCGCCGCAGGAAATCGAGAATGGCGTCAAAGTGCTGGCTGCCACATTGGCAAAGCTCTCGTCACCGGAGAATTGAGACAACAGCAGGTCCCTCCACTACGCGTACGCTCCGGTCCCACGGAGTGGCAGGTTCGCCAGGCGCGGGCTTCAGTGGTTGAAAAGCTCCGAACAGCATGGGCAAGATACGCATCCTCGGGGTCTTTCGACTCCGCGCCATCAATCGCTGTGTCACACGATAAATCTGTGAGGCGCTCCGCTCAGGATGACGGCTTTGTTGGGGGGCTTGAAATAAAGCTGATTGGATATCCAGAAAACACAAACGGATCGAAAAAGTCACAGGCTCTCAGGATGACGATCCTGTGGGGCGGTTGAAGAAAAACATCGCACCTGGATTAGGATAATGAAGAACAGCAGAGGATGCCCCACGTAACCGGACTTTACTACTTCAAACCAGTCATGGCGAAACCTAAGTTGTTTGGGATGTTTTTGTTCGAAACTCCCACGAAATCGTCATCCTGAGCGAAGCGCCTCGCAGATATATCGCATAACAGAGGGTTTTATGGCGCGGAGTCGAAGGACCCCGGCGATGCTTGTTGGCAGATGCTCTTCGGAGCTTTCCGGCCACAAACTACAAGGGAAATTAAAAAAGTCACAGCCTCCGAGCGCAGCCGAGGGATCTGCAGTTCCTTCCACCAGCCACAATGCTGCAGCTCGAAGATGAATTGTCATCCCGACCGAAGCGTACCCAGATTTCCTTCGCTCGCGGCACTCGCAACGACCACGTATGCGGCTTTCCGTAGAGAAAGGCGCATGAAATTTGCCAGCGCCACCAGGTTCCACAGGAAATCTGGGGGAGCGTAGCGGAGGGATCTGCAGTTCCGCGGACCTTTCCTGGAAATGTTTTTCAACAGAAAGCGTAGCAGAGGGACCTGCTGTTTCTTTTTACGCCTGCCCTTCCACGTCGGGCATGACGAGGTAGAGCAGGATAATGCCTGCGATCGCGAACATATGATCGGCAACCGACACGCCGCTCCATTCCTTCGACTGCCACATCAGGAACCACTCGTTGCCAACACTGAGGAAGGCCGAGAGCCACATCAGCAGGCTCAGAGTCAGTGCCACCACGCCCAGCTTCTTGGCAGCGTTGAAGACCGCAGCGCTCGAGTGCAAATTGCGTATCAGGCGAAATCCCGCCCACCAGCAGAGAAGACCGGTCACAATTTCCCAACAAACGATGGACACAAAGAACATCAGTGGAACCGCAGGCGAATGAATTGCGCGCCACATACCGTGGTTTCCCGGGTAGGTGGTATCCATCAACAGCACGTGACGCACGAACGTCAGGTTGGAGTTGTAGTCGTTGGTGTTGTTGAACACCACCAGGGTGTAATAGAAACCAAGCGCAAAGAGAAGCAACGCCTTCGAGGCACGAATCGTCATTGTGGTCCTCCAGCAGCAAACGTAGTGAAGTAGGCCCGAAGTGCAGCAATGGTTTGATCGTCATATCCGGGGCTGGCAGCCATTTTGCTTTGCGGGTTCAGCGCCTGCGGATTGCGTACATACCTGGCAAAGAATTCCGGACTGCTCTTGGCCATGGCGCCGATCACCGGCCAGGGGATGGATGCCATGTGGCCACCCTCTGCGCCCATGTTGTGACAGCGAAAACAGTTCTGTTGCGCGATCTTGTAACCATTCATGACCGGGGAACCGGGAGCGAAGTTCCCGTGGGGTGCTATGGCGCCGAAGACCTGACTCTCGCCGCGGAAGTCGAGGCGCACGACCTTGAAAGGGATCTGGGCCTCGTCGGTGTGAGAAAGCACTTTGAAGGACGGAACAAAACGTGGATTTGCGATCACGTACGGTCCCAGCTCACCGCCTTCGTGGGTCTTCGGCCAGCTCTGCTGTGCTTTGCCATCCACTGTCAACACCAGAACGGGATGATGCGCTGCCAGATACTCGGCCGGGTAGTTGCTGCGGTACCCGTCGGCGGCGATGGCGACCACCATATCGGCATTTCCACCGAACGAACGATTCAACTGTTCAAGAGAGACGCCACTGATGCGGGCTGGCGCGGGGAAATTAGAGTCGTTGGACGTAGTAAAGCTGACCTGAGGTAAGCGGAGCAGCTCCTGGTACGAGATGAATTGGGAGTCGCCCACTTCGAGGTCGGTAGCGGCCTGCCGCGACAGGTGCAAGAGTGGACTATGCATTTGCGCGGCAAGCAACAACGTGCCTGTGGCAAGGAGAGCGGCAACCACTCGTTTCATTGGCTCATACTAACAAGTGATATAGATTACGAACACATGAGTGCTGAGAAGAAGCTACAAGAACTCGGAATTGTTTTGCCGGATCCGCCCGCGCCGGGAGGCAACTATCGTTCTGTCAAGTCCGCCGGAAATCTGCTCTATCTCGCGGGCGTAATCTCCACCGATGCCAGTGGAGTGATCACCGGTACCGCGGGCTCCGACCGAGGCATTGCCGAGGGCTACGCCGCTGCCCGAGCTTGCGCATTGACGCAGCTGGCGGTGCTGAAGCGCGAGTTGGGATCACTCGACAAGGTACAGGAGATTGTCAGTTTGAATGGCTACGTCAACGCCGTTCCAGGATTCCCCGATCCGCCTGCGGTCATCAACGGAGCTTCCGACTTGCTGCTGGCGGTTTTCGGAGAACCGGGCCGGCATGCACGCGCCGCCATCGGGGTAAGCGCCTTGCCTCGCAACGCGCTGGTTGAGGTGCAGATGATCGTGGCGGTATAAGAATCCCATGGCCGAACATCGGTTAACTGCTGAGCCCACTCATTCACGCTGGAACCGCGCCCTCGAACCGCGACTGACGATCTCATCCGGAGATACGGTGCACATGAGCTGCCTCGACGCCAGCGGCGGCCAGGTGACGCCAGGCGCGAGTGTCGAAGACTTTCTGGCCATCGACCGCAATCGAATTCATGCCCTGACCGGCCCCATCGGGATCGACGGCGCCGAGCTGGGTGACGTACTTGAAATTAACGTGCTGCAAGTAGAACACCGGGGTTGGGGCTGGTCGAGTGTGCTTCCAGGGCTCGGTTTTTTGAAAGACCAATTCCGTGATCCGTACCTCTTTCACTGGATACTGGACCCTGAGGTTAGCCTTTCGCTGGGACCGGCCATAGTCCCGCTACGGCCTTTCTGTGGAGTGATGGGCGTGGCGCCAGCGGAAGATGGTGAGTTCCGCACCCGGCCTCCGGGTCCGTTTGGCGGAAACATGGATGTACGCGAGCTTTGCACTGGAGCCACACTTTACCTGCCAGTGCTGTGCCCTGGCGCTTTATTTTCTGCCGGAGATGCACACGCGGCCCAGGGAGACGGCGAAGTCTGCATTAACGGCATCGAGTGTCCCGCGGAAGTATCTTTACGTTTTCGTGTGCACCGCAAGCAACCGCTCTCCGGACCCTTGATCGAGTCAGCGGAATCACGCACACCGGACGCGCCCGCCGATGCCTGGATCACGGTCGAGTCCGATGCGGACGCAATGCGGGCAGCTCGTCGCGCAACGGCACGCATGGTGGACTTGTTGATCGCCCGCTGGTCGTTTACACCCATCCAAGCCTACCTGCTGTGCAGCGTCGTCATGAAGCTGCGCATCAGCCAGGTTGTGAACGAACCTATGATTACCGTGAGCGCGGCCTTGCCCAAATGCGTGCTGCCCACCAGGAAAATGTTTTGACCGCGATGCTGATCAACGACCCCGCCACTGTGGCCGAGTTGCGCGAACTTTATCCTCGCTAGAAGAGGCGTTGGTCACAAAGCGCAATTTTGCTTGGCTCCGTAGTTGAATTTGTTTTATTCTCCAATCACACTGCTTCCGCTCGTTCCCGGTTGATTTTGGGCTGTCACCCTGTCGTGACCTTTCTGGTTACACCGACCCTGTCCGTCGCTTAAAGAAAGTTAGAGTCCGGCCACAGCTTCTCTCTGACGCGAGGCATAGCTAAAATGCATCTATTTTCCAAAAAGTTTTTTTCGTCGTTAGCCGTGCTGTTTTCAGTGATGCTGTTGCAGACACAGGCAATGCAGGCACAACAAACCCTGGGTGGCATTACCGGGACCGTGGTCGACCCTTCGGGAAGCGCCGTTCCTGGAGTTGAGGTGAAGGCCACCTCGGAAGACACCAAGCTCGAGCGCACCGCGCGAAGCAACCTTCAAGGCACATATGCCTTCAACGATCTGCCCATCGGCAAGTACACCCTAACCTTTACTCTGGAAGGTTTTTCGTCCGAGCGCTACCCGGGCATTCTAGTGCAGGCTGACCGCACCGTCTCGCTTCCGGCGCAACTGAAAGTGGGCACCGTAGCTGACTCCGTGGAAGTGGATGTGAACCCCTTGCTCAATGCCGTCGACACTACGAATGGGTATGTCCTCGACCGGGCGCAGATTGAAGCAATTCCGCTACCGACCGGCAGCTTTACAGGCGTCGCTATCCTCTCGCCCGGTGTCAATGCGGAACTGCCTGGCGGTACTGGGGTCAATTCCGGCTTGGGCAACGCACCCATCTGGGCCAACGGTGAGCGCGATACCAGCAACAGCTTTCTGCTGAACGGCGTGGATGCCAGCAACCTGTTCAACGGTAAGAGCACCAGCCAGGTTGCGTCGGCGCGCGTAATCAACAGCACAGGCGTAGGCAATAACGGCGCCGGCGGCGTCCTGCAGTCGAGCGCTTCTGTCTATCTGGCGATCGGCAACGCTCTTCCCAGCCCAGCCCCGGAGACGATCCAGGAAGTCCGTGTAAATGCTTCGATGTACGACGCTCAGCAAGGCGCAACCAGCGGCGCGCATATCGACCTCAGCACCAGTTCCGGCACCAATAACTACCACGGCAATCTCTATTTGCACCGCGGCACCAACTGGCTCAATGCCGCGCCCTTCTTCTTTAACCAGGACAACGCGGTTCCCGCAAGTGATAAGGTTCCGCAACTCCATCGCTACACTCTCGGAGGAACTGTCGGTGGCCCCATCATCAAAGACAAGCTGTTCGGGTTTCTGGCCTATCAGCATCTGCACGTCAGCGATGCGGAGATCGGCGATTCCTTCCTGGACGTGCCGGTCGGTTTGACCGACGATCGCAGCCCGCAGACTCTGGCCGCCATCACGAATAACTCCTTTGGCGATGGATCGGTAACGGGCGCCATTGATCCAGTCGCGCTCGCCCTATTCAATGCGCCTGCGGTGAAAGGGGAACCTGGCAAGTGGCTTATCCCCAACGCGATCCCAAATATCACGTTTGCACCCAACGAAACGTTTAACGCCTACATCCCCGGCACGGCCACGTTCATCGGCGACCAGGCGGTCGCCAACCTCGATTACAACGCCACCGCAAAGGACACCCTGGCACTCAAGTACTACTACCAGCATGATCCTACGGTCGCGCCTTACGCCTACTCCAACGTTCCCGGCTTTACGCAACATCTTGACGCGGGCGCGCAGGTCTTCTCCATCAACAACACATATCTGGTCAAATCGAACCTCAGCACTCAGGAAACGCTGGGTTACCTGCGAGAGAAGATCTACAACACCAATGAACAGGCTTTTGGGCCTTCGAACATTCCTGGAGGTAGTTATCCAAGTGCGTCTATGGACACGTTCGGGTCGAATTACTTTCCCGGGGTTTCCATTATTCATGTGCTTGGTGACAGCAAGGTATCGGGAATCAGCGACACGCTGAATATCGGCCCGAACGCCACCTCACAAGGGTCGAATACCGGCGTTTTCCAGAATCGCCTGCAGCCCTCGGGCAATGCGATCTGGACGCGGGGAAGACACACCGTCGGGTTCGGTGGCAGCTACAGCTTCACCCAGCTCAACACCATCGATCGCCGCCCGGGCACCGGCAGCGTCGCCAGTGCGGATCTTGGCCAGTTCTTCCAGGGCGCCGTTACCCCTAATGACTCCTATAACGTCACTACCTTCCTGCAGGGCGATGCGAACCGCTACTTCAGGGCGAACCAGCTTGGGCTTTACCTGCAAGACAAGTTCCAGATCAAGCCAAACCTCACGCTGACGGGCGGCATTCGCTACGACTGGGACGGTGGAATGAGCGAGAAGTATGGCCGCATGTTCAACTTTGATCCCTCACTTTACTCCTACGTGTCTGCAACCGGTCCGCTTCCCAGCGGTGAGTCAGCGGGAACACTTGGCCCCACGCAGAGCGGGTTCATCATCGCGGGCAACAATAAGAACGGAACCCCAGGTGTGAGCAAGACCACGCTCACCGGCCGCCAGTGGGGATTTGCTCCGCGGCTCGGCGCCGCATGGGAACCCACGCGATTCAATAACAAGGTAGTTGTCCGTGCCGGTATGGGCATGTACTACGACCGTGGGGAGCTCTTCAGTTACTTTTCACCTGGCTACGCTATCGGCCTGGTTACGGGAGGACCGTTCGGCGCCAATCAGCAAGTCCCGTTCGTCACGGCGCAAACCTGCCCGGCCACAGTCTTTTACCAGGGTTACATTCCCACCTGCGGCGGCGGCACATCAGGCTCGCTGGAATTTCCGTATACCAATGTTCAGAGTGCCGCCCCCACCAATCCCAAGGCGTCGGATTTCTCAGCGTATCTGCCGAACGCTACCGCTATCTACAACGGGGCTGCACCGGTCTCGCTGGGCGTGTATGACCGGAAAAATAAGCTGCCCTACTCGATGAATTACACCCTGGATATCCAATGGCAGCCGCGCAACGATTTAGCGTTTGATTTCGGATACGTGGGAAACCTGAGCCGCCATGAGGTGATTCCAGTCCCCTTCAACCAGCCCAACATCGCTTCACCCTCAGCCGCTGTTCACTCACAGAATTACTCCTACGGGTACACGCCGACGAACCCCGACGGCAGCTTTATCACTTTGGGCGACGGAACGACCGCACTGTACAACTATGAGGGCGGCAATATCGACCTTCGCGTTCCTTATATCGGCTATGCATCCGAGTCGATCTCCTACAAGGCCGCCGGCGTTGGTGCATACAATGCTCTGCAAGTCCATGTAGAGAAGCGCATGAGCCATGGTATCCAGGTGGGCGCGTCCTATACCTACTCCCATTCTCTTGACGAGCAGAGCGGAGTTGGTTTGTTCTACAACGGCAACAATCCACTTAATCTCCGTGACGGTTTTGCTTCTTCCGACTTCGACCGCACGCACGTTTTCAACTTTAATTACGTCTACCGGCTGCCCGACTTCTATGGCAAAGACTCGCTGAAGGGACGGCTTACGGACGGTTGGTCGCTGGTCGGTCTGACCGTGTTGCAGAGCGGACAACCCTACAGCGTGGTCGACTTCAGCGGGGCCGTCGGGAGCATCTACTACAGCGTGTATGACGGCATCACCAATCCCATCGTGCCGTTGAACTATGCGGCGTGCTCTCCCAAGAAAGCTCAGACCGGGCACTCCGGCGCCTTCGGGGTAAACTACGCTCCTGCCCTGAACCCTCAATGCTTCAATGTTCCTCTCATCACCTCGGCCAGCCCCAAGTTTTCCGCGGTTCCCGCGGGAGATACCTATGAGACAGACTTCACCACCGGTCAGCGCAACATCTTCCGCCAGGCCTCTCAAAAGAGGGCCGATATATCACTGGTAAAGATGACCAACCTCACCGAACGCTACAACCTTAAATACACCTTCGACGTATACAACCTGACCAACACCACTAGTTTCGATATACCCGGTAATGAGGTTTCTCAGAATCAGTATTACAATTCGTTCCCGGAAGTTGGCTCCACTGCTTTGCCGACCGGGTGCGATTCCACCGGGAACCAGACCAACGAAAGCTTTTATAATTGCCCCAGCGGCCTTGGCTTCGTAACCCATGCCATCGGCAGCCCACGGCAAATCCAGATGTCGCTGCAGTTAACTTTCTAACGGGCTCGCGGTTAAGCAAGAGCCGGATGACGTAGTTCGTCATCCGGCTCTTTGTTTTGCCGAGGCTTTTTATGAACATTGAAAACTTTCAGGCTAATTTTCTTGCAGGGCGGCTTGCCTTAGAAAGGCGCTTTTCGTTTTCCGATCGGATGCTTTTTACCCACGCACCTGGCCCCGCCTCCAGTTCTGGATGGTCCTTCTCTTTCCAGGCAGGCTGTTCGTCGCACAAGAATGTGAGCAGCCGGCGACGGCGAAGCTCGGCGCGCGCCGTCTCCACGAGGAAGGCGCTGCGCCCCCCCCGGGCCCGACGAGCTGATCGATCTCTTCGATCAAGTCTTCAGGTAGAACGATAGGTGCCCGCTGAGATCTCATTATTAAGTCCCCACCCTCAGTGTGCCATCGATCTGCACCACGTTCCCGCGCGGTTTGAGCTCCGTCCCCCGGTAGGTACTAAGGTTATCTACCCCATAGAGTACTCATAGGTAGTAGCAAGTTTCGACAGAATCAGTATGCTCGGTCTCAAGCGATTTTGCGCATTCTTCCGTCGGCTTCCCGGGGAAGTCCTTCGATGATCGGGAACGCGAAGATTCGCTGTTTTGTTTTGGTCTTGCAGGATCATCCACCGCAATCGGTCCCCTCCTGCTTTTGGCGAAATGCCATGTATTGAAGCTTGCCCGTCTTGTCTGCCCACCAACCCCGGATAGATCCAGATGCGCCTGGGCACGTCTGCGCCAGGTCCCTTTTTGACTCGGTGGTCTGCGTATTCAGCACTCCACGAGGGCGACCCAGAATAGCAAGGCTGACCGAAGAAGAGGTGGCGATGTCTCTCACTTTCACGGATGTATTCGCGATTCAAGCTGCGATTGACGCGTATGAGACTAAGTTCCCGGGTAGGCCGGCTCCTTCGCCGGAAGAGGCGTTGGCATGGCAGGCAGGTGGCCGTGGACGTAAGCAACTGTCGGGGCTAGTGCTCCACGACGCAATGCAGGACGTGCTTCTGCTCGCAGCAGGCGGAGGCGAAGTCACCGCTAAGATACAGCTTCGCGTGGTTCGGTCCGCCCAGACCGGCCTGTTGGACTTCTACTACCGCATCTTCACTGGAACCTCCCCACTCGGCGGTCCAACGCATATGGTCTTCTTCTGGTTTCCGCCGCCCGCCGGCATCAAGGTAACGCTGGCCGACTTTCGCTCGGAGGGAGTGGCCACAATCGCACCCGATGACTTCGTCTGTGGGCCGCCCTGGAACAACTACGGTTTCACATTCAGCAAGGGAGTTCCAGCCCATGCAAGCACGGGCTTCTTCTTCGTATCGACCAATGCCCGGGCCTTTGCCGCCAGTGGGGGAGAACTTGGAGGCGCTTACCTGCCCGGGACAACCACCATCCTTAAGATTCCGGGGCCAGTCGCCCCCACGGCTCGATAGGGGACGGTTCACAGACTCAAGGCTGACCATCTGCATTTTGCTTTGACTCGACACCGAGCACCTGCCCGGTTTTTTGGATGCTCTTCCGTAGAGCTTTGCCGACACTGTGTATAGCGCCTGAGACAGAATGAGTGGCGTTGCCAGTAGCTTGGTCCAGGGCCGTGGTTGTGCCGTTTTCAGCAACGACGAGTGCCGTATTTGTCGTACGAGTTCCCGTCATTGCGCCCCCGATTCCCGCGTTCACTCCGAAAATCGCTGATTGTGCAGGGCGTTTCGCTGGATTCGCCCAAGCAATATCTGTGGCGGGTAATCGGTCCAGGCGATCGATACGGGCATCCGTAAAGTCTGTCCTGCGCATTTTGTCCCGGAGCGGCCATCGTGATGAAGTCAACCAGATTGCGCCATTCATTGGCCTGGACGACTCCCCAAGATTGATGACCTCTTCGACCTTTAAAGGCGTCATTCTGTTACATTGGTCGCCGCCGCACCCACGTGCGCAGAGCTCACGACTCAGAAAGGACGCATGCTTCGCTGCCGATATCCAGATACGAGTTCCATGGGTTTCCGCGTCGATGGTGCTCGCACGTGCGATTTGGCTCGCATCGCAGACCGTGTCTTCATGTGCGGCCGCATACCAGTAGATGGCCTTCCATGCAGCCGAAGAATCGTTCACGGTCTTGCCGATGAGAACCGACACATGCTCCGTATCGAGTAGGTGCCCCATCTCTCCGCAGTCTCTACGCCACAGGTGGTAAAAATGCAGTTCAATCTCCCCGCCATGATTCTTCCGCGGAAACACCTGTCCATAAATGGTTCCGTCCTCAGCAACCACAGTAGGCATAACGGCTTGAGGACGGAATAACGCCGGCCTTGAGGAACAGTCCTCACTGCTGATCATGAAGGCAGGAAGGAACTGAAGCAGAAGAGAGTATTCCAGGTTGTCGCTCAGCCCATCGTGATCACTGTCTACTATGATGGCGGGAGCCGCGACCTGGGCGACGGCTACCGTTGCTACCATAATGACCCCACACGCAAGCAAAAAAGAGCGCACATCTCATCTTAACCGCACATGGGCAATTGAAGAGATTGTCGATGAAAATGGTCGAGCCCCAGTCGGGGTTAGGCAACTTTAACTCGATCCAAATCTTTCTGTTCCCTTTCTTTAGCGCGTGATCGTGACCGGCAGTTGAACCGGGGCGGCGGCGTGAAATCTTTCTTGCAGTTCCTCAACATTGTTGAAGTTCTTGCCTTCCACGTGGCGCGCAGGCAGGTTGAATACCAGCGACGACGAAGCGAAGGGATAAGGAGCAAGGCGGAAATGACGCTCGCCCAGGCGCTCGACCGTAACCCGGCTTTCGCCGCCTTCGCAGAGAGGCAGCGCATGCAGCAGATCGCCCGGTTGCGGGTAGTCGACGCAACTCAGCAGCGAGAGATTGTCGCAGGCCTGCAGCAGGCGAAAGTGATTCTCGATCCGGGCCGGCGCAATTTCTTCTGCTGCAAGCTGCTTATCCGCCGCCAGCCGAGCCCGCAATTCCTGCTGAAACTCCGACTGCCGGGCGAGGAATGCATCGAGCAGCGGGAGTTGTTCCGGTTGGATGGTGGTCCGATCCGCGCGCGCCGTCAGCAGATTGTAGGTGTGCATGGACACCAGCAGGGCGGCATAGGGATCTTTCTCGGCCACCATGCGGACGGCGCGCTCGCGTACCGCAAGATAGTCGGCAAGATCGATTTCTTCGAAGGCGGAATACTTGCCTACCAGCTCGACCGAGAAGGCGCTGGGCTTGCCTTGCCGCGTGATCTGCGGTTGTTGATCGCGGGTTGCCCAGCCATCGTCGTGGGTGTCGACGCCGCGCAGGACATGCTCGCGGGGCTCTGGCGTGAGGAACATGGTGTTTCCCCATTGGGCTGCGAAGGCTCCCGCGAGATGCGCGTGGTCCACGTGAGTCACCAACCACCAGCCGGTTTCCGATTGCAAACGAAGCATCCTGTCTCCCTATGTAAAGGCTAGTTCTTTAAGCAGTTGTGTCAGGCCTATTCCTCCGTCATCGTGCGCGCGGATTCATGCCAATTGTGCAGGAAATACCACTCCAAAAACATAACTACGAAAAAAAAGGCGAAGCCCAGGACCGTCGCGGCCAGAACCAGGGCGAAGAGGTAATCAGTTTGCAACTGAGCACTCGCGTACAGGATGGAATAGCCTAGACCGCCTTCGCCCACCCGGCTGGAACCGGCGAAGAGTTCCCCGGTAATGGCGCCGATCACAGAAATGCCGGCCGCGATACGAATGCCGACAAAAAGCGACGGCACGGCGTGGGGAAGACGAAGCCGGGTGAGGATCTGTAACCGCGAAGCATTGTGCATGAGGAAGAGATGGATGAGATTCGGCTCCACACTGATGAGTCCCTGGGTGGTGTTGGCGATAATCGGCGCCAGGCAAATGATGAAGGCCACCAGCGTGACCGACAACGTGCCGGGACCCACCCACATGAGAATGAGCGGAGCTACGGCCACGATCGGCACCGTCTGCAAAAGAATGGTGTAGGGATAGAGCATGCGGCGTATCCAACGGGATTGGGCGAAGATTAACGCAATCAGCATCCCCACCACGATACTGGCTGCCAGGCCGCCTGCCGCCTCCTCGGCAGTGATGGCCAGCGATGCCATGAGCCCGGAAAAACGGGCGACAACTGCCCTGCCCACGGCCAGCGGCGGAGGCAGTATGTACGGCGGCAGATGCAGGAGCGTGTCGAGGCCCTGCCAGAGGAGCAGGAGCCCGGCAAAAACAGCCAGCGCATTGAGAATGGTAACGGCGTACTTCCTCATGCGGCGTGCACACCTCGCAGGGCTCGGGAAACCTGGGTCACCAGGAATTCGAACTGCGCACTCTCACGGGTGGCGCTGGTCCTGGGGAAGGGGAGGTTAATTGCTATCTCTTGAGCGATGCGGCCGGGCGACGGCGCCAGCACAATCACCCGAGTGGAGAGAAAGACGGCTTCGGCAACCGAGTGGGTGACGAATACGGCCGTCCAATTCTGTTCTGTCTTCAGGCGCAGCAGCTCTTCGTTGAGACGATCGCGGGTCATCTCATCGAGCGCACCGAACGGTTCGTCCATCAGTAACAGCCGCGGTTTAGTGGCGAGGGCGCGGGCGACAGACACGCGCATCTTCATGCCGCCGGAGAGCTGCCGCGGGTAGGCGAGCGCCACGTGGGTAAGACCAACCAGCTCGAGCAACGACTGCACTTTCTCTTTCCGGATTTCGCGGCTGACGTGCTCCAGCTCCAACCCCAGGCCTACATTGCTGGTGACGGTGCGCCAGGGCAACAGGGTGGCGTCCTGAAAAATGTAGGAAATGGTTTCCCGGGCATTGACTGGGGTCATCCCGTCAACCAGGATGCTGCCGGACGTGGCATTGGTAAGGCCGGAGATCAGTTTGAGCAAGGTGGATTTGCCACAACCGGAAGGACCAATCAGACTGACAAATTCTCCCTTGGCAATGGTGAGGTCAATCTGCTGCAGCACCGGCGGGTTGCCCCCGTAAGTCTTGCCTACGGAAGAGAGGGTGACCTGCGGGACCTGGAATTCCGAAGTCATGCCGTGGCCGCCACTGGCAGTTCGAGCCGGGAAGTATGAGCGGCGTCGTGCAGCACCATCTGGGTGGAGCGCTGCCAGTTCCAGGAATCCGCCAGCCACGGCCGCACCGGGGTGGAGGGATTGCGGTCATACAAGGGGAAGGCGCTGCTGGCCACTTCCAGGCGAATGGCATCGCCGGCGGCGAAGACGCAGGAAGTGGGCTCGAGATCGATTTGCCAGCAGTGGACTGCGTCCGCGGCATACCCGGAGTCGCGGAAGAGATAGGAAGAGCGGGCGATACCGATGCATACAAAATCCGCCTGACCGTTGGGGCGCAACCTCACCA
Source organism: Acidobacteriaceae bacterium (assembly GCA_035695685.1). Lineage (GTDB taxonomy): Bacteria > Acidobacteriota > Terriglobia > Terriglobales > Acidobacteriaceae > PALSA-350. The sequence continues at coordinate 14,591 of DASRRN010000041.1, forward strand.
GCTTGCCGGTAAAGTCGGCGTGGCCGGCGGAAGTGACCGCGTAGAGCGTGAGCCGCGGGGATCCGAATACGTGCAGCGATGCGGTCAATGGCGGCGTGGTATAGACCAGGAGGTTGTTGCCTAATTCCATCTGGGCTTGGTTGATCGGACCGGTCAAGGCAGCCGCGCCGCCCGGAGCGAGCACCGGTGTCTCCGGATCGTAGATGAAGATATCGCGCGGCTCGTCAACGGTGGGGGCCGTGGTCGAGAGCATGCCGTCTCCTTTGCGCGAGTCTGCGCGGCCTCCGCTGTGGAGGTAGAGAGGAAATGTAGGCGCCGGAAAGGTATCCGCATTGAACCAGCGATTGGCGCCGAGGGCAAAGTGACGGATGCGCGGCTCGTGGGCGAACTCGCCGGTGTTCTTGAGCCAGTGGTTGAACCAACGCAACAGCAGCGCATCGGTATCGAGCAAGGCTTCGGGGCCGAGGTTCTGCTCCCCAACCAGTTCTCCCCACGGAATATGCACCCAGGGGCCCGCGACCAGGTATTGGTGCTCCGCCTGCGCGGCTAGGGCCAGGAAGCCGGCCACGCTGCCCGACAGGTAAGTGTCGAACCAGCCGGAGATGTGCAGTGCGGGCAGCGTAATCCGCGGCAGTGATTCGGTTACATCCAGAGCGGACCAGTAAGGGCCAGGCTTATCGTGGGCGAACCAGTCGCGCACGTAGGCGGGCAGGCCCTCATGGTGGAGCTGCGGGTGCAACCCGTAAGGTGTGACGAGGGATTGGCTACGGAGATCGGCCCAGGCTTTCTCCAGATCATCACTCGCAGCTCGCAGTTTGCGCCGGCGAGCGTCGGCTTTCAACATCTGCAGGCCCCAGCCCAGGCTTGACGCCAGCCGCAGAGCACCCTGGCGATAGAACCAGCCGTGATAGAGATCGCACGCGGTTTGCGCGGGCGCGATGCAGACCAGACCGTCCGGTTGCTCGGCCGCGGCGAGCAATTGGGTCAGGCCCTGGTAGGAGAAGCCATACATGCCCAAACTGCCGTTCGATTCGCGGCGTGCGCGTAGCCAGCGGATAGTGTCTGCTCCATCCCGGCCTTCGTTGCGGAAGGGATAAAAGTCACCTTCCGAATCGCCGCGGCCGCGGACATCCTGGATCACAACGTTGTAGCCGTGCGCGGCAAACCACTTGGGATGCGCGTATACCACCGTGGAGGCGATGTCCCGGCCGTACGGTTGTCGCATCAGCAGGGTCGGGTGCGGCCCGGGACCAGGCGGGTAGTAGTGATCCGAGACCAGTACTACTCCGTCTGACATGGTGCAGGGCACGCCACGCTCGAGTCGTACACCGGAGCCGCAGTCGATGGTTGTGGTCATGATTGACTCATTTAGCGTTAACCGGTCAAACCCCGTTCCCTCTTTGGCTAAAGTGTCTGCGTGAGAACTGCATTTTGAAATTAGTCCCGAAGGGACGGCTGAACTTAGCCCAGGACGCTAGTCCTGGGTACATCATGAAACATGATTGAGCCTGTCCCGGCCTGCCGTGGGTCCCGGAGGGACGGCTGAAGGAGGATTGCGTCGCGGCCCATTTTCAGCCGTCCCTGCGGGACTGAGTCGTCCTTTCAAATCCAACCCAGGACTGGCGTCCTGGGCTAAGTTCAGCCGTCCCTGCGGGACTAAATTTATAAATCCCGGTTCTCACTTTCGCCCCCGTTATGCTTTCCCGCCCTATCCGACTTTTTCCGCAGCGTGTGAAGCGGTGCCTTTCGTTCTGGCTCTTCCCGCCGTCTCTTTGTCATCATGGTTTATGCCAATTTTCGTAGGCGGCCATGGCGGTCAGCGCTGCTGCAACTTTTTTGGCTGCTTCTTCAATCCAGAGCGCGCCCTTCTCCGCTGTGGCTGGGTTGGGATCGCCCATCACGCCACTGGGCGCGATGTCCCTCGTCAGCCAGGCGAAGGTCGCCGGGGCATTTTCTGGACGTAGGAGATCGGGCTTGGCTATATCCGCGATGTAGTTCACCGTGTACTGGTCGGTGTGCACAAGCTCAGGTATTGCGCTTAGCAGGAATGAGGTTTCGACTTCGCCGGCGTGGAAGCCGTAGGTGCGCTCCTGTTCGCCTAACCCAGGAAAGGATGCGCCACCGGAGCCGAACAGGGAGAAGACACGCAGCCC
>DASRRN010000042.1:0-5748 GCA_035695685.1 Acidobacteriaceae bacterium
ATCGGCATAGGCTGCTTTCTGCACGGCGCCGGTTTTACCGGTTCCGGCGAGCGCTATCTCAACGCGCTGGTCGGCCTGGAAGCGACAGCAGCGGGCGGGCTGCGCGTGCTGGTGTCGAGTACCGAGTTCGGTCAAGGTACAAACACGATTCTTTGCCAGATCGCCGCGGAGACGCTGGGATTGGAGTACGACGACATCAGCATAGCCCCCGTCGATACCAGCGTCAGCCCCAACAGTGGGCCCACCGTGGCTTCGCGCACAGCGATGATCATCGGCAAAATTGTCCAGACTGCGGCGTTGAAGATGCGCCAGACTTTGATCGATAGCGGGCTGCTTGAGCCTTCCGGCGGCCGCGAGCAGTTCCTCGCCGCGTGCCGGGCGTACCGAAACCAGTTCGGTGAGTTGCAGTCCTTCAGCCGCTACGAGCCGGCGCCGAATATTTTCTGGAATGATGAGCTGTACAGCGGGGAGGCTTATGGGGCCTACGCCTGGGCAGTGTACATGGCTGAAGTCACAGTCGATACTACGACCTACAGTGTCACCATCGATGACTTCGTTGCCTTGCAGGAGGTAGGCAAGGTGATTCATCCGGTGCTCGCCGGTGGGCAGATTGAGGGCGGGATCGCCCAGGGGATCGGCTATGCGCTATACGAGAAGGTAGTCTGGAAAGACGGGCGGATGATCAACAACCAGATGACCAACTACATCATGCCTACCGCGGAAGACATCCCGCCGATTCGCGTCTACTTTGAAGAAGTGCCGTACCAGTACGGTCCTTATGGAGCCAAGGGAATCGGAGAGTTACCTATGGACGGCCCGGCGCCGGCGATCATCAATGCTGTGGTGCAGGCGACCGGGATTGAATTTAATGCGATTCCGCTGCTGCCGGAAGATATCTTCCGCGCCATGACTGCGGAACCCGAGCGCCCGGCTGAGCCGCTGGTGACGGCACTGGCGGCGGAGGGAAGCCAATGAATACCAAGCCTGGTTCCGGGCGCGATGTTTCCTTCACCGTAAATGGCACCCAGCACACGGTGTCCGTATATCCCATGGAGCGGCTGCTCGATGTCTTACGCACAAAAGTTGGCCTTACTGGAACCAAGGAAGGATGTGGTGAGGGAGAGTGCGGTTCCTGCTCCGTGCTGATGAACGGCGAACTGGTGAATAGCTGCCTGGTTCCGGTGCTACAGGCCGAGGGAGCTACCCTGTGCACGATAGAAGGGCTTGCCGACGAGAGTGGTCTTCATCCCGTGCAGCAGGCGTTTCTTAAATGCGGAGGGGCGCAGTGCGGTATCTGTACCCCGGGCATGATCATGGCCACGGTTCACTTGCTGAACCACAATCCCACGCCCACCCTGAAACAGATTCGAGAAGGGCTGGGTGGGAATCTGTGCCGCTGTACCGGCTATACGCGCATCTTTCATGCAGTCATGGAAGCAGCAGGTACAGAGTCATGAGGTCGCATCCTTCCGAGTACGAGTTCGTGGCGCCCGGCAAACTGGACGCGGTGCTGGAGTTGCTCGCGAAGGAACCGGGAGTCTGGCTGCCGATTGCCGGCGGAACCGAATTGATGGTGCAGTACGGCGCCGGGAGACTTCCAGCGCGGAAGCTGGTCAGCCTTTGGGGACTGCCTGAATTGCGCCATATTGAAAGCACTGCGCAGGAACTGATCATCGGCGCCGGATGCACCTACACCGATCTGAGAAATCATCCTGTGGTGGCGCGCGAATTTCCCCTGCTCGCGCAGGCTGCTTCCTGGACCGGCAGCATTGCCAACCAGAACCGCGGAACCCTGGGGGGAAATATCGTCAATGCATCGCCTGCCGCGGATTCCCTGCCCGCTCTGATGGTCTACGAGGCCGAGTTGCTGCTCGCTTCCGCGCGCGGACCGCGGCGCATCCCGTATGCCGAGTTCCACACCGGTTACAAGCAAACCAGACTGGCCGTCGATGAGATTATCCGTGGCATCGCCCTGCAACCGCGATTTGGCGATTATCACGCGTACTCGCGTAAGGTCGGTACTCGCAACGCGCAAGCCATCGCCAAACTCTGCCTGGCTGCGCTGGGCAAAACCTCCGGCAATAAGATTGCAGAGGTGCGGCTGGCCATCGGAAGCATGGCAGTAACCCCAGTACGCCTGCGGCGGACGGAAGATTTGCTATTAGGCCGCGCGTGGAGTGGGGCATTGGTTCGCGAAGCTCGACAGGCCATGGAATCGGAAGTAGCTCCGATTGATGACATTCGTTCCAGCGCTCTTTACCGGCTCCGCGTCGCCGGCAATCTACTGCAGGAGTTTCTCGAGGGTCTGTTCGCTTGAATCAGGTCCTGGCGCGTTGGAATGCGCTACCGTTCGAGGAAGCAGCGGCGGAGATCCTCTCCTGCTGTGGCTCCCGTGCCTGGGCCGCAAAGCTGGCAGCGCGGCGGCCATTCGCGCACGAGCAAACTCTCTCTGAAGCTGCTGACGAGTGCTGGCAGAATCTGACGGGGGCGGACTGGCTGGAGGCCTTCCGCAGCCATCCTCGCATTGGCGAACAGCATGCTCAGAAAAAAACGACCGCTGTCTCCGCCGCCTGGTCGCGGTCCGAGCAGAGCCAGATGAAAGAAGCCGATGCTGCTATCCTGATGCGAATGCGAGAGGGTCATCGCGAGTACGAAGAGCGCTTTGGACGAATCTTCATCGTCTGCGCCAGCGGGAAACAGCCTGCGGAGCTCCTGCGTATCCTGGAGGGCCGGCTGGCCAATGACCCGGCGCAGGAGCTGCTGGAATCGGCCGCGCAACAACAGCAGATTATGCAGCTCCGGTTACGCAAGTGGCTGGCCGGAACGGAGGCCGCATGAGCCAACTCTCCACCCATGTTCTCGACACCGCACTTGGCAGGCCGGCGGCCGGCATGGTGGTCCATCTGGACTATGCCGGCCCATCCGGCGAATGGGAAAAGCTGAGCACCTGCCAGACCGACGGCGATGGCCGCTGCGCCAACCTTCTGCCGCAAGGTCAGGATCCTATTTTGCAACCCGGGCAATACCGGTTGACCTTCGAGACCGGGACCTATCATGCAGCGCAGATGGTCAAGGGGCTATACGTCACGGTTCAGATCATCGTGACCGTGGGGCCGAACGATACTCACTTGCACGTCCCATTGCTCTTGAGCCCGAATGGCTATACCACCTACAGGGGGAGCTAGCCGGTGATTGCCCTGACAGAGAACTCGTACGGAAAATCGAGCGTGCGCGTGATGAAGGTAAAGCGCGACCGGCCGCTTCATACCGTTTGGGAATGGAAAGTTGAAGTGCTGCTCTCCGGTGACTTCAAAACCTGCTTCACCGACGGTGATAACAGCGCCATATTGCCCACCGACACGATGAAAAATACGGTCTATTCGCGGGCCCGCGAGAGCACCGCGGAATGTATCGAGGATTTCGCCCTGGAGTTGTGCGAGTTTTTTCTGTCTCGCAATCCCCAGGTCGAGCGGGTCGCGATCAACATTGCCAGCACATCCTGGGAGCATGCTTTGGTGCAGGGTCAGCCGCATCCTTCCACATTTATACGCGGTTCGAGTGAAACACAAACTACCGCTATTACTTGTCCCCAGGGTGGCGAAGCTTCGGTCACCTCGGGCCTCGAAAACGTGGTGGTGCTGAAGACAGCCAACTCTGGATTTGAGGGTTATCTGCGCGACTCGCTGACTACGCTGCCGGAGACAGCAGACCGTCTCTTCGGGACCTCGATGCGCGCGCAATGGAAATACAAATCCGCACCATTGGCCTTTGATTCATTCCGCGGCAAACTCCGTGACATCCTGGTGGAGGCCTTCGCCGAGCACAACAGTAAATCGGTACAGCACACGCTGTATGCAATGGCCCGGGCGGCGCTCGAAGCTGTCCCGGAGATCCTGGACGTGGAGTTGGCTATGCCCAACAAGCATTGCCTTCTGGTAGACCTCTCCCGGTTCGGGCAGACCAATCCCAACGAAATCTTCGTGCCCACGGATGAGCCCTATGGCAACATCGTGGCCCGTATCGTCAGAGAAAGCTAATTTTGGGGATTTCTAGTGCGAACGAATCTCACATTTCGAACTCAATAAGGGAAACCGCAGATCTCTCCACTGCGCTACGCTCCGGTCGAGATGACAATTCTGTTAGGGTGCGAGATTAGGCTTCGAAGTCAATATCGCGGAACTGCAGATCCCTCCGCTACGCTTCGCTTCGGTCGGGATGACAAAGGGGAGGGCGAAGCTTCCATGGAGAGCGGTTGCTGGACAGAGGGAGTCTTCCCATGGAAACACCTACACTTCGTTGCAACGGAATTGTCATCTCGACCGGAGCGTAGCGCAGTGGAGAGATCTGCGGTTTCTTTACTGCCTTCGTCGCGACAGAATCTAGTGGGTAATCTCAGCTATGCAAGCTGAAAAAGTCATATCCCGTTGCCGCTACCTGGAGCAATTCACGGAAGAGCCGGGCCAGATCAAGCGCACTTTTCTCTCCCCAGCAATGCGCGATTGCATGCAGACGGTGCAAGGCTGGATGGAAGCGGCGGGTATGGAGGTCCTGACCGATGCGGCGGGCAATCTTCGCGGGCATTACGCCGGGGCTCATCCGACGAGCCATTCCGTGCTGATCGGTTCGCATCTGGACACCGTGCCCAATAGCGGCGCCTTCGACGGCGTGCTGGGGGTAATGATGGGACTGGCTCTGGTTGAGTCGCTGAACGGAGAACGGCTGCCATTTTCAATTGACTTGGTCGGCTTCTCTGAGGAAGAGGGTGTACGTTTCCACCTCCCGTTCATCGGTAGCCGGGCGTTGGTAGGCCGCGTCGATGCAGATTTCCTAGCCACCAAAGATAGCGACGGAGTTTCGATTGCCCAGGCGTTGACGTCCTTCGGATTGGATCCGCTGAAGATAGAAGACTGTCAGGTGGGCGATGCCGTAGCCGGATTCCTGGAGTTCCACATCGAGCAAGGCATCCTGTTGGAAAGCGAAGATCTGTCGTTGGGCGTAGTCAAAGCAATCGCAGGCCAAACTCGCGCCGAGATGACCTTCACCGGCCGGGCTCGTCATGCAGGCACGACCCCGATGCGGCTGCGTAACGATGCCGTGGCCGGCGCGGCAGAGTGGGTGGTCGAAGTTGAGCGTCTGGCCCTCGATAGTCCCGGCCTGGTGGCAACCGTAGGCGATCTCCGCACCCATCCTGGAGCCGGGAACGTGGTTGCCGGCCAGTTGCATGCCAGCCTCGATGTACGCCACGAGGAGGACTCCGTTCGTCACCAGGCAGTCGATACCTTGCTGGCTCGGGCGGCGGCGATCGCCCAGCGGCGCGGCCTTACGGTTGCCAGTAAAATGCTCATGGACCAGCCCGCGGTCGCGATGGACGCCGGCTTGTCTGCGCTGGCAATGGAGGCGATCCGCAACATTGGGCTGCAACCGCTCTCTATGGTCAGCGGCGCCGGCCATGATGCCATGATTCTGGCCGAATGCGTTCCCACGACGATGATTTTTCTGCGCAGCCCTGGAGGCATAAGCCATCATCCTGATGAGTCGGTTCGTTCCCAGGATGTGGAGAATGCACTGGCTGCCGGCCGTGCATTTTTGCGTCACCTGACTCAACAAGCAAATAAGGAGCAGAGTGTATAACCTAGGACACACGCGCAGCGATCGCCAGCCCACCCACCTGTTACAGACGCCGGATACCTTTATCGGGATGCCCCTCCCTGGTTTTGATTCTGTAACCATCATTGTGCACGCGGCGCC
>DASRRN010000043.1:0-12147 GCA_035695685.1 Acidobacteriaceae bacterium
CGTGCCTTTCGTCAGGAGACTTCTAGAAGTGATAGGCGATGCCGATCGTTGGATTGTAGACGTTGTAGAAGCGGCCGGTTTTCTGCGGATTCAGACCGAAGTTCGGGGTCTTCATGAGGAGACCGCGGTATTCGGCGCGAATGTCCCAGCTGGGGCTGAGCTCATAAGCTACCCCGGCGCCGTACATCGCCCCCAGAATGGTTTGCTGCTTCACGTCGATCTGGGTCGTGCTGGCGTCATCGAGCGGTGAAAATATGAAGGCTGCCGGACCGGCCTCGAGGAAAGGATTCCAGCTCTTGAAAGTTGCGTTGAGCACGTAGGCGCCGGAAAATTCCTGCATCCGGTCGTGAACTCTCACATTGTTGAAGCTGGTGTAATACTTCTGGGCATTCTGTGCGTACTGATAATTGAGTTCGAGCCCGCTCCTCGGTGTCAGCATGTACCGATAGCTCACAAGGCCGCCCAATCCATAGGTTCCGGTCTGTTGCACATCATTGCCGGTGATAAACGGGGGAAAAATGCCGGTTACGCTCAAACTCACATCTTGACGGCTTTCCTGGGCCTGACTCGCAACCGCCATAAAAGGCAGCAGCAGAAATAACAACAGCGTTTTCTTCATTCGTTCCTGAACCTCTCGCCTGCGCGCAACCGAAATCCGTGATCCACTCCCGCAATTGTACCTGCGCCCAGCGCATGAACGCACATCAACCCGCCCGTTCGACGCGAAACTCGTAAGGCGACCCGCGCTCCAGCGATAGCGAGCGTACCACCTTAAGAAACGCAATCGCGGCGTGGGAGAGGTTTGCTTGCTTGCGGTGCACCAGGCGAAGATGGCGTTCGAATCGGAGCGCTTCGACCGGTACCTGGACAAGTTCTCCACTGGCCAGTTCCCTCCCCACAGTCAATCCGGGAACCAGAGCCACTCCATTGCCAATGGCAACAAAGCGTTTTACAGCCTCCAGGCTGGGCAATTCCACTCCTATATTCAACGGCGTTTTGTGCTTCTCGAAGGCCGCAATCACTTGCCGGCGCAGGGGCGAGGGAACATTGTGGGCAATGAAGCTCTCCGCACCCAGATCTTCAATCGCGATTGCCTTCTCCCCGGCCAGAGGATGGTTCGGGTTAACGACAAAGGCCAGCTCATCGGTGTAAACAGCAATGGACTTGAAGAGATCTCCTTCAAGACGGAAGGAGAGGATACCGATCTCGACCGTACGCTGCAGCACATCATCAGGGATTCTGCTGGCCAGCGAGCGCTGGACGCTTACCCCAATCTGCGGGCACAAATGCCGAAACCGATCGAGAATGGGAAGCAGGTAGAGGCACGTGTATTCATTCGCAGCAATGAGCAGACGACCGCGATCCAGCGACTTCAGCTCTTCCATCGCACTCGCGGCTTCGCCACGGAGAGTCAGGATTCGGCGGGCATAGTCCCGCAGAACCTCGCCAGCTGCAGTAAGGGTCCCATCCCGGGCGCTGCGTTCGAAGAGCACCTCTCCCAGGTCGCCCTCGAGTTTACGAACGACCTGGCTGACCGCGGGTTGAGTGCGGCGCAACCGCTTGGCAGCACGAGAGAATCCTTTTTCCTCTGCGACCGTTAAAAATGTCTCCAGCTGATGAATATCCATAAGGTCTAGGCGTGCCTTTCCCAATGGTGTTGAACTAGTATAAGTAGATTTTATGGTTTTTAGAAGAATTATAAATTTGATCTATGCAAGGGGATCCGCGACAATAGTGGACAGTAGAGTGTGAAGGGTGGCGCCTCGATGAATCAAGATCGAGTGTTCTTTTTCGATACCACGTTACGTGATGGCGAACAGTCCCCGGGCTGCAGCATGACCACTCCGGAAAAGCTCCGCATGGCCCACGCGCTCGAGGCTCTGGGCGTCGACGTCGTGGAGGCCGGCTTCGCCATCGCATCTCCGGGTGATTTTGCCGCCATTAACAGTGTCTGCCGCGAAGTGCGGGGCCCACGCATCGCCTCGCTTGCTCGTACCCGGCGCGAAGATATTGAGGCAGCCGCGCGATCACTGGAAGGAGCCGATCGCTCACGCATCCACGTCTTCCTCGCCAGCTCAGACATTCACCTGGAGCACAAGCTGAAGATCACGCGGGCGGAGGCGCTGCAGCAAGCCGGTACCGCCGTTCGCCTGGCGCGCACTTATGTGGACGACGTGGAGTTTTCTCCCGAAGATGCCAGCCGGTCAGACCCTGATTTCCTGTGCAGTGTCGTCGCCGTGGCCATCGAAGCCGGGGCAACGGTCATTAATCTGCCGGACACCGTCGGATACTGCGTTCCCAACGAATACGGCGCCATCTTCCGCATTTTGCGCGAGCGGGTTCCACAGGTAGCAGGGATCACGCTGTCCTCCCACTGTCACAACGATCTGGGAATGGCCGTGGCAAACAGCCTGGCGGCACTCGAGGCGGGTGTCCGGCAAATCGAGTGCACCATCAATGGCATTGGCGAACGCGCCGGAAATGCGGCGTTGGAAGAAGTGGCTGCCGCTATGCTGGTTCGGCCGGACAAGTTTCCCTACGCACACGGCCTGGTTTTGGAGCAGCTTTATCCGACCAGCCAGTTGCTCTCGGAAGTGATCAGCTTTACCCCCGCGCCGAACAAAGCGGTAGTGGGCAGCAATGCCTTCGCGCATGAAGCAGGCATTCATCAACACGGTATGCTTGCGCACCCGTTGACTTACGAAATCATGACCCCAGCTTCCGTGGGCGTACCCACTAATCGCATGGTGCTGGGCAAGCATTCTGGCCGGCGCGCACTGGCGCACCGGCTCAAGGAGCTCGGATATGCCCTCGATAGCGCCGATCTGGATGAGGTGTATCACCACTTCACCGAATTGGCGGATCGGAGAAAAGCCATCTTCGACCAGGACCTCATATCCCTGCTCCCGGCGGACCACCGCAAAGCTGAAGCCATGTTGCCGGCAGCTGAGTTACAGATCTGAATGCGAGGTGAGTGAGAAATGAAATTGAAAGTTCTGATCGGCGCCGGCGATGGGATAGGCCCGGAAGTCACTCGAGAAGCGGTACGCGTCCTGGTTTCTGTGGCGGAGTTCGGCGGGTATGACTTCCAATTTACCGAGATGCCCATTGGCGGGCAGGCCATTCGCCAGGCCGGAACACCCTTGCCCTCAGCCACACTGGACGCAGCGCTGGAGAGCGACGCAGTCCTGCTGGGAGCTGTGGGCGGCAACGAATTCAATGCGCTGCCTCCGGATCGGCGACCCGAAGCAGGGCTTTTGCAGCTTCGCCAGGCGCTTGGGGGTTTTGCCAACCTGCGTCCTTCCTTTGCGTACAAGGCTTTGTCCGTCAACTCGCCGCTTCGGCCGGAAGTGACCGATGGCGCCGACATCCTGTTTGTCCGCGAGTTGCTGGGGGGCCTTTACTTTGGGGAACCGCGAGCCTGGAACCGGGAGAGCGGGGCGGCCTGGAACACCATGCGCTATACCCGGGACGAGGTCGTCCGGGTGGCGCATGTGGCCTTCCATCTGGCCGGACAGCGGCGCAAGAAAGTCACCTCGGTCGATAAGGCAAATGTGCTTGAGGTGTCGCAGCTGTGGCGCGCCACGGTGATCGAGATCGCCCAGCAATATCCGGGCATCGCCCTGGAGCATCACTACGTGGACGCCTGCGCCATGCACCTGATGAATACTCCGCGCAACTTCGATGTGGTGCTTACCGAGAACTTGTTTGGCGACATTCTCAGCGATGAAGCTGCGGTCATCACCGGTTCGCTTGGCATGCTGCCGTCGGCGACCATTGGTGGATCGGTCAACCTGTATGAACCGGTGCACGGCTCGGCGCCTGATATCGCGGGCAAAGGGATTGCCAACCCGCTAGGCGCTATTCTCACCGCCGCCATGCTGCTACGCCACTCGGCCAATCTGGAACAGGATGCACAGGCGGTGGAGTTGTCAGTACGAAAGGTTCTTGAGCAGGGGTACCGCACAGCTGATTTGCTGCGCGAAGGGCAGCCTGGCCAGCATGTATCCACCCAGGAAATGGGCCGGCTGGTACACCAGACTCTCAACGAAATCATCGACCGCCGGCAGGCATTGCACGCTGTTTAGGTGGCTGCTGAAAAATTCGGTTTTGTATCAGGGCACGACTTTGGCCGTGCCGGGTGCTGGTTGAAATCACTCTTGGGCTTTACAGGGTGGGTGAGAGCTCTGGACTAGTCCCGCAGGGACGTCTGAACTTAGCCCAGGACGACAGTCCTGGGTAGATATAACCAGTTCGACCAGTCCCGTGGGACGGCTGAACGCAGGGGACTAGGTTTCAGCCGTCCCTTGCGGGACTAGTCCAGCTTTTCGGTCAACCCAGGACTAGCGTCCTAGGCTAGGTTCAGCCGTCCCTGCGGGACTGAGTTCTGCTAGTCAACCTTGGTGGTGCCGGGTTTGGTAGTCGGGAAAAGAAGTAAAGGGAAAACACTATGTCGCAAGGCGCAAGAACGCTGTTTGAAAAGGTTTGGGAGTCTCATGTGGTGGTAGCGCCCGAAGGCGAGCCGGTGCTGCTCTATATCGACCTGCATCTATTGCACGAGGTCACTTCACCGCAGGCGTTCGAGGGACTGCGGCTGGCGGGACGGACCGTGCGACGTCCAGACCGGGCGGTGGCGACCGTAGATCATAACGTACCCACCACGGCCAACCGGCTCATTATTGAGGACGCGATCGCGGCCAGACAGATCGACGCCCTGCGGGTAAACTGCGCCGACTTCGGCATACCTCTCTACGACGTTCAGTCACCGGAGCAAGGGATCGTGCATGTCATCGGTCCAGAGCTGGGCCTGACCAAGCCCGGCATGACCATTGTCTGCGGCGATAGCCATACCAGCACCCACGGTGCATTCGGCGCACTGGCGTTCGGCATTGGTACTTCGGAAGTGGAACACGTTCTGGCCACGCAGTGTCTGCCGCAATCGTTACCGAAAACCTTCCGCATCACAGTTGACGGCAATCTCCCCTCAGCGGTGACGGCCAAAGATATTGCGCTGGGCATCATTGGCCACATAGGGACGGATGGCGCCAGCGGCTGTGTGATCGAGTATGCGGGTGAGGCTATTCGAGCCCTCTCCATGGAAGGGCGGATGACCCTGTGCAATATGAGCATCGAGGCCGGCGCTCGGGCGGGCATGATCGCTCCCGACGAGACCACGTTCCGTTATCTCAAAGGGCGGCGGTTCAGTCCCGCCGGCGCTGACTGGGATCGGGCGGTCGCGGCATGGCGATCCCTGGCCACGGATCCTGGCGCCAGCTTCGATCGCGAGCTAGTGCTGCACGCCGAAGACCTCGCACCTTTTGTCACTTGGGGAACCAGTCCCGGGATGGTGGTGCCAGTCACGCATCGCGTGCCCGATCCCGCCTCCAGCCATTCACCGGCGGAACGCCGCGCCTGGGAACGTGCGCTCGAATACATGGCGCTCGAGCCGGGCAAGGCGATTGAAGAGCTGGCTATCGACCGCGTGTTTATCGGCTCTTGCACCAATGCCCGGATTGAAGATCTTCGCTCTGCCGCCAAAGTGGTCAGCGGGTACCATGTTCATCCCCAGGTGCGGGCGATGGTTGTTCCCGGATCGCAGCAAGTGAAGAAGCAGGCGGAGGAAGAAGGACTCGATGAAGTCTTCCGCGCTGCCGGTTTTGATTGGCGGGAGCCCGGCTGCTCCATGTGCCTGGGAATGAATCCCGATATTCTCGCGCCTGGCGAGCGTTGCGCCTCCACCAGCAATCGCAACTTCGAAGGGCGCCAGGGGCGCGGCGGCCGTACTCACCTGGTGAGTCCCATGATGGCGGCCGCGGCCGCTGTCTCCGGCCACTTCACCGATGTTCGCAAGTGGCAGTTCAACCCGGTTCCTGCGCACGCAGTGGAGTCGCTCCAATGAAGCCCTTCCGAAAACATACTGGTGTGGTGGCACACCTCGATCGCGAGAATGTCGACACTGACCAAATCATTCCCAAGCAGTTCCTCAAGCGGATCGAACGTACCGGCTATGGAGAATTCCTTTTCTTCGATTGGCGGCGCATTCAGGAGGGGCCGGACGCGGGCTCGCCGCATCCCGATTTCATGCTGAATCAGCCGCATTACAAGGACGCCGAAATTCTAGTGGCGGGCAAGAACTTCGGCTGCGGATCTTCGCGTGAACACGCGGCGTGGGCACTCTCCGACTACGGGTTTCGCTGCGTGATCGCGTCTTCTTTTGCGGATATTTTCCATTCCAACGCGGGCAAGAACGGCATCCTGCTCATCACCCTGCCCGAGGAGCAGGTACAGACGCTGATGCAACGCGCGGCGTCCGTCCCTCGTTACCAGCTCACAGTTTCATTGGAAGACCAGGTGCTCCACGACGACCACGGTCTCTCCATTCCCTTCTCCATTGACCCCTTTCGTCGCGAATGCCTGTTGCTGGGTCTGGATGACATCGGGTTGTCGCTCAAACATGACGGAGCGCTGGAGAAATTTGAGCAGCGCCACGATAAGGAATTCTGGTTAGCGCCGCGGCCAGCGGATGCGGTTACCAACCAAGGAGCTCTATGAGCAACGTCGATCGCAAAGCCCGGCTCACGGGCGCGGAGATTATCTGGGCCACGCTCGAGGGGGAAGGAGTGCGGGAGGTTTTCGGCTATCCCGGCGGAGCGATTTTGCCGGCCTACGATGCGTTGCGCAAATTTCCCATCCGTCACATTTTGGTCCGCCATGAGCAGAGTGCGGCGCACATGGCCGACGGATATGCACGGGCCTCTGGCCGCGTAGGAGTCGCGGTCGCCACCTCCGGACCTGGCGCCACCAACATGGTTACCGGCATTGCCACCGCTATGCTGGACTCGATTCCGATTGTCTGCATCACCGGCCAGGTGGGAAGCAAAGTGCTGGGTACCGATGCCTTCCAGGAAGTGGACATCACTGGCATTACGCTACCCGTAACCAAACATAACTACGTCGTCACCCATGCCGAGGACATAGCCCCGGTACTGCGCGATGCATTTCGGGTTGCCAACTCCGGGCGTCCCGGGCCGGTCCTGGTGGATATCACCAAGGATGCGCAGCAGGCAACGGCTGAATTCGATTTCGCGGCCGCAGCGTCGGAGAAACTCCGTGATCACCCCATGCTGAGTGTTTCCGAGCAAGGCATTGCTGAGGCTGCCGAACTCATCTCCACTGCCAAACGTCCTTTGATTCTTGCTGGGCACGGCATCATTCACTCAGGTGCGATGAGCCAGGTGCGCGCACTGGCGGAGCGGGCCCAAATTCCTGTTGCTTGCACTCTGCTTGGCCTGGGCAGCTTTCCCGCCTCGCACAAACTGAACCTGGGCATGATGGGCATGCATGGGGAGTCTTGGGTCAACCACTCCATTCAGGAAGCCGACCTGCTGATTGCCTGCGGGATGCGTTTTGACGACCGGGTCACGGGCTCGCTAGCGACCTATGCGCCCAAAGCGAAGAAGATCCACATCGACATCGACCCTTCGGAGATTAACAAAAACGTCGCCGTGCAGGTGTCGTTAATGGGCGACCTGGCTACGGTGCTGGACCAGCTTTTACCGCGGATCCGGACGCGCGACGCCGCGGCATGGTTGCACTCGATCGATCAGATGAAGGGGGATGCGGCCGTCCGCGACATCAAGAACCTGCCCGACAATGGTCATCTTTACGCCGCACATGTTATCAACGACCTCTGGCATGCAACGTCGGGAGACGCCCTGATCACGACCGATGTAGGTCAGCACCAGATGTGGGAGGCGCAATATTACAAACATGAACAGCCGCGCACCCTGATCACTTCTGGTGGCCTGGGAACGATGGGTTTTGCTTTGCCTGCGGCTATCGGCGCCAAGATTGCCTGCCCAAGTAAGGAGGTTTGGGCCATAGCCGGCGACGGCGGTTTTCAGATGACCTGCCCCGAGTTGGCCACCATTGTGCAGGAGAAGTTGGATATTAATATCGCCATCATCAACAATGGTTACCTGGGCATGATTCGCCAGTGGCAAGAGACATTTTACGAGAAGAACTACGAGTGCTCACCTATTTTCTCCCCGGACTTCGTCAAGTTGGCGGAGGCCTTCGGCATCCGGGCTGCGGCCGTAACCACACGCGCTGAGGTGATGAGCGCGGTCGAAACCGCGCGCTCCCATAAGGGACCGTTTCTGATCAATTTCATGGTAGAGCAAGAAGATACCGTCTACCCCATGATCGTACCCGGAGCCGCGCTGCACGAGATGATCCGCCGGCCGTCATCAAATCCGCTGATCGAAACTGCGTCGGACGTCTAGGAAAGGATTTCATGCAGCACACATTCGTCGCCTACGTGGAAGATAAGCCTGGTGTGCTGACCCGCGTAGCGTCGCTGTTCCGCCGGCTGAACATCAATATCTCCTCGGTCACCGTGGGTGGTTCTGAGCGCCCGAATATCTCGCGCATGACCCTGGTCGCCGATGCTCCGCCCGCAGCCGGCCATCGCATTATGGCCTCGCTCTACAAATTGGAGAACGTGATCCAGGTGGATGACGTTGGCCGCTTCTCTTCGGTAAGCCGCGAACTGGCATTGATCAAGGTGGCAACCACCCCGAAGACGCGGTCGCACATCTTCGAGCTGGCGAATGTCTTCCGTGCGCGGGTGGTCGATCTGGCGCCTGGATCACTCATGATCGAAATCACCGGCAGCGAGAGCAAGATCGAAGGCTTGCTCCAGGTACTCAACGAGAATGAAGACCGGGTGCTTGAAATTTCCCGCACGGGCCGCATGGTGATGCGCCGCGGACACCATACCAGCCGCGTGCTCGAGGCGCTGGGCGACGTTGAGTCACAAAACGGCGCGGCAAGCCTGCCAACAGGTGAGGCTCTACCAGAAGAAGACGAGATTGGCGACTACACCAATGAAAGCGGTCTTCCCCATCAAAAAACGTAAACCAATAACGTAACTACGTCTGCACATAAAGGAAAGGTTAATGACTAAGACTTATCACGACCACGATGCCGATCTCTCCCTGATCCAGGACAAAAAAGTGGCCATCGTCGGCTATGGATCCCAGGGCCATGCCCACTCGCTCAATCTCAAAGACTCTGGCGTGGACGTGCGCGTCGGCCTACCGGCAACCAGCCGGTCCATCAAGAAGGCAAAAAGTGCCGGGCTAGAGGTCCTGTCTGTAGCCGATGCCGCGAAGTGGGCCGACGTCATCATGATCCTGGCCCCGGATACTTCCCAGGCGGCAATTTACCACGAACACATCGCTCCTCACATGGGTAAGGGGAAGACGCTGATGTTCGCGCACGGCTTCAACATTCGTTACGGCACCATTGTGCCTACTCCAGAGATTGACGTGAGCATGGTGGCCCCCAAGGCACCGGGGCACCGGGTGCGCGAAGTATTTACTGAAGGCGGCGGCGTTCCAGCGCTCATCGCAGTGCAGCAGGACGCTTCCGGCCGTGCCCATGCCCTGGCGATCTCCTATGCCAAGGCGATCGGGAGCACGCGCGCCGGGGTCATCGAGACCACCTTTACGGAAGAAACCGAAACCGATCTGTTCGGCGAGCAGACTGTGTTGTGCGGAGGGGTCAGCGCGTTGGTAAAGGCCGGATTTGAAACCCTGGTGAACGCGGGCTACCAACCAGAGGTGGCCTACTTCGAGTGCCTGCACGAGCTGAAACTGATTGTCGACCTTATGTATCGCGGCGGTCTGGCTTACATGCGCTACTCCATTTCCGACACTGCCGAGTATGGCGACTATACCGCAGGGCCACGTTTGGTTACGGATGCCACGCGCGCGGAAATGAAGAAAATACTGGCCGAGATCCAGAACGGGACCTTTGCCAAAAATTGGATCAAGGAGAATGAGACCGGGCGCAAGCAATTTGACCAGATGCGCAGCAAGGAAGCCGCGCACGCCATCGAGGAAGTGGGCAGTAAATTGCGGGCGGCCATGCCTTTCCTGGACCCGGTAACAGTTACGGTGGATAGCCCCGGCGCGGCACCACGACTGGCTGAGCCAGTCGGCGCCTAGAGGAACGGCCGGGCTGCGACCCGGCCACCACCCGAGAACAGAAGACAGGACCAGGGGTGGTTACATTGGGCACTTTTGCGTTTTTAACGCACACTTTGCGGCGCTTTTCGAGTCTACTCTGCATGCACTTGTCGCCGGCTTTGCGTTTTTCGGTTTTCGCTTTGCTATCGAGCTTTTCGTTGGCCGCGATGAGTGGGCAAACCCAAAAAGAGCAACCCAGTGCAGGGTGTCCAGCACAGCCGAACACCCTACGAGCTATGCGCGGCTGTTACCGCCCGCTACTGGTATTCGCTCCCGCCCTGGACCAGCCGCAGCTGGTAGAAGAGTTCAATCAGCTTAAAGTTCACGCAACAGAACTTAAGATCCGCAATCTGTTGTACGTCCCCATCGTGCCCGAGGGGCATAACCAACCCATCCCGGGCTCCAAGGTTCCCACAGCCAGGCTTAGCGAAGACGAGCTGGCTGCCATGCGTCACCGCTTCAAAGTCGAACCCGCTGAATTCCTGGTGATCCTCATCGGAAAGGATGGGGCAGAAAAGTTAAGCAGCAAAACCCCGATACCGGTGGACGAGCTAGAGCGAGTGATTGACTCGATGCCCATGCGCAAGAGTGAAAAGCAGCGGGAACCGCAAGGCCTGGATTAGATTCAACTGTTCGCACCACCGTAAACGCCGTCGGGATACCGGTCACGCCATCTGAAGAGATTCCGATGTTGCACCCGTGGAGCATCGGCTAACATCAAAACAACACCGTGAGGTGCCATGACGACCCAAGCTACGATCACTGGTTTTACCTCGGCCCCACCTCCGTACCGTGCCCCCCACGACCCGGCGCGGGTTCCCGAACTCATCGAGGCGCTTAAAAAAGTGGGCCCGCTCCACGATCTGGAGGAGGCGGAGTACGAGTGGCTGGCAACCCGCGGCACCGAAGTTTTTGCAGAAACGGGCGCGGTCGTCTTCCGCGAAGGCGACCCTGCCACCAAAATGACCATCCTGCTCAAAGGCGAGATTTACGTGCGCCGGGATCATGGTGGACCCAGTTTTCTTTTTATCGGGCGCTCCGGACTGATTACAGGCCTGCTTCCCTTCTCCCGTATGAAGGCTTATGGCGGGCTGGGCTACACCTCCGTCCCTACCTGGATGCTTGAATTCGACCGATCGCTCTTTCCAGAGATGATCAAAGCCATTCCGTCGCTTACTCAAACTTTGGTGGCCATTCTTCTGGATCGCGTTCGCGAAGTAACCCGCATGGAGCAGCAGTCAGAAAAGCTAAATGCGTTGGGCAAACTGGCGGGCAATCTGGCCCATGAACTGAACAATCCTGCATCGGCAGCGCAGCGTTCGGCCGCCGGCGTTCTGGAGGAATTGCGGGTTTACGGACACGAGCGCTTCAATCTAGGGCGGCTGTGCCTGGACGCCGAGAAAACCGAAAAAGTCGTGGCCTGGGAGGACCAGGTTCGCGCCGAGGCCAAGCGGGTGGGCAAGCCAGCCGAAGGCGAGCAAACCCGTCGCGAAGACGAGATTGTCAGTTGGCTTCATCGGCACGAGATACAAGAGTCATGGCATATTGCTCCCGAGCTGGCCGAGTTTGGCGTGGTGCCCGATCAATTGGAAGCGCTGACCGGCTATCTGGATCCGGGGGCCATTGCTGTGGTGCTCTCCCAGTTCACTTCGTCCTTGCGGACGGAAAGAATTGCCGAGGCGATGCTTGACTCCACGGCCCGCATATTCGATTTGATCCGTGCCATCAAGGACTACTCCTACATGGACCAGATGCCCATCCAGGAGGTCGATGTTCCCCAGAGTTTGGAAAATACTCTGGCCATGGTTGCCTCTCGCTTGCGCAACGTGGACGTCATCCGTGACTACGAACCCAACCTTCCTTACGTCAGCGCCTATGGCCGGGAACTCAACCAGGTCTGGACTGCCTTGATTGAAAACGCGTTGGATGCAGTTCAGGATGAGGGTGAGGGTCAGATCCGGCTTCTTGTCCGCACAGCAGGGGACATGCTGTTAATCGAGGTCTGGGACAATGGCCCGGGAATTCCAGTCGAGCTGCAGGCACGCATCTTCGAGCCATTCTTTACTACCAAGGCTCCAGGAAGTGGGTTAGGCCTTGGGCTGGACGCGGTCAG
>DASRRN010000044.1:0-11187 GCA_035695685.1 Acidobacteriaceae bacterium
ACGTCATCGCATCCGGGACGAGGAGGGATGGCGCATCCTCACCCCTCGACACACGCCATCGCCGGACCTGGAAGGCCACCTGACCTTTGCTTTGAAAAACGAAGGTCTGGACCTTGCCACCCTCAAGCGCTTGTTTGCCACCGTCGCCCCGGAAAAGATCGAGGCGATCGTTCGTGCCAAGCCAACCGGAGGATATGCCCGGAGAATCTGGTTTCTTTACGAATGGCTCCTGAACCGGAGGCTCGATCTGCCGGACGCCGGCAAAGGAAACTATGAACCGGTCGTGGATCCACAGCAGCAATGGGCGATCGCAGGCGAAAACTCACCCCGCCACCGTGTCCGCAATAATCTGCCCGGCACGCCTGCCTTCTGTCCCCTGGTGCATCGCACTAAGGCGACCGAAGAATTTGCGGCCATGGATCTCGCCCAGCGCGCCCAAAAGGCGGTCGCGGCGGTGCCCAGGGATTTGCTCGTCCGCACCGCCGCCTTCCTGTTACTGAAGGACTCTCGATCCAGTTTCGCCATCGAAGGCGAACGCCCTTCGCAGGATCGGATCCGGCGCTGGGGGCAAGCCATCGCCGAGGCGGGACGGCGCCCCATCGATCTTGAGGAGCTCCTTCGACTCCAGGCCATTGTGATCGGCGACGCCCGCTTCGTGAAGCTCGGACTCAGGCAGGAAGGTGGTTTCGTCGGCGAACATGACCGCGAAACACGCATGCCGATCCCCGACCACATCAGTGCCCGGCCAGACGATCTGCAATCACTGATCGATGGGATGGTCGCGTTTGACCGCGGACCGGCGCAAGGCCTCGATCCGGTGATCGCTGCCACTACGCTGGCTTTCGGGTTTGTCTACGTCCATCCCTTTGTCGATGGCAACGGCCGCATCCACCGTTACCTCATTCATCATGTTCTGGCGCAACGGGGCTTCAACCCGTCAGGCATCGTCTTCCCCGTCTCCGCTGCGATCCTGGAGCGGCTCGATGCCTATCGAGCCGTGCTTGAGGACTACTCGCGACGGCTGCTACCCGTGATCGATTGGCGGCCGACCGAAGAGGGCAATGTTGAGGTCCTGAATGATACGGCAGACTTCTACCGCTTCTTCGACGCGACGCCGCAGGCCGAGTTTCTCTACGCCTGTGTCCGCAAGACGATCGAAGAAGACTTGCCGCGAGAGACTCAATTTCTGGCCCACTACGATCAATTTCGCAGCCGTGTCGAAGCCATCGTGGACATGCCGGACCGAACCATCGACCTGCTGTTCCGCTTTCTCCATCAACATGGCGGACAATTGTCGAAACGCGCCCGCGAACAGGAGTTCGCTCAGTTGACGGAGCCGGAAGCCGCCGCCGTCGAACGTGCTTACCAATTGGCATTCGCATTGGAATAATCACGGCACGAAAGATAGGGAAAACCTGAGCCAACGGTTTACGCTGGCTGAGCACATTTATCCCGAGGAACAACCGTCTCATGTCCCAGCACCCAGGAATCTGGACCCGCCGCGATCTCATGCGTCTCGCCGTCACCTTACCGGCGGGGGCCTTTCTGTCGAACCTGCATCTCTTCGCCGAACCCCACGCCGGCAAGGTGAAAATCACCGATATCAAAGCCATGGGCCTGAACCACATAGCAGGGAACTGCCTCATCCGGATCGACACCGACAGCGGGCTTACCGGCTACGGAGAAGCGGGAGCCACCGGGCCCATCGCCCGGGCCCGTATCGAAACCATGAAGCCGCTCTTGATCGGCAAAGACCCTCTGGCCATCGAAGTCTACTTCCAGCAGATGAGCTCGCTGATGTACAACTACGTGGCTCACATCCCCACGGTCAGCGGCATTGATATCGCCTTATGGGACCTGGCGGGGAAGATCACCAATCTGCCTGTCAGCACGCTGCTCGGCGGCACCTTCCGCGAAACCATCCCCATGTACTCGCACGGCATCGGCCTCGACATGTTAGATAAGGCTTCCTGCCGCGAGTGGGCTGCCAGAATCAAGCAGCTGCCGGAAGGCTTCACCGTGTACAAGAACAACATCCACGAGATCCTTCATGTGACCTCGGGCGTCTTTGCCAATACCCTCACCACCGCCCAACTGCGCGACGTCAGAATCGGCTATGAGAATGTGCGCGAGGCAGTTGGCGACGACATCGACATTGCGGTGCATTGTCATGGAGAGCTCGACACTCCCAGCGCGATTGGCGTGGCCAAGGCCGTGGAGCCCATGAACCCGCTGTGGATCGAAGATCCCCTGAACCCGGTTTTCTCCCAGGGCTGGATGGATCTGCGCCGGTCCACCACTCTCCGCCTGCTGACCGGTGAGAAGCTGGAGCTGGTGCGCGGCTTCCGCCCCTTCCTCGACAACGGAGCCGTGGACGTGATCCATCCCGATTTGTGCTTTTCCGGAGGCATTACCGGTACCAAAAAAATCGCCGACTATGCCGCTCTCTCCCGCACCCCCCTGGCGCTGCACAACGTAGGGTCCCTGGTGATGACTTGCGCCAACGCACAGTTCGCCGTATCCATCCAGAACTTCTACAAGTGTGAGAGTGCTCTCGCCCATCCCGGCCGCTACGTGGAGGCGATGGCGGCTTCCAATCTACCCCAGGTGACCAAGGGGGAGATGACCCTCCCCAAGGGGGTGGGCCTGGCTGTCGATCTCAACCCGGATTTCCTCAAGAAGAACCTGGCCCCGGGTGAAACCTATTGGGGCTGAAGAGGCTGCGGAAAAAAGCGCTGTACGAAGGGCACGGCTTCAGCCGTGCCGTAAACTTCTCAGCTATGCGCGGCTTTAGCCGCTGAGGTACGGCTTTTTGCTGCCGTTTCCAAGCGACTGAGCGCGCGAGGAATGACAAAATACGCGTACCCAGGGGCTAAACAGGCCGCGGAAAAACCGAATTCTTTGAAGGGGACGGCCTTCAGGCCGTCCGTAAGTGATTGAAAATCTGTTCGGCTTTAGCCGCTGAGGGGACGGGTTTCGCCCCCTGTTCGACCTTTTTCCGCAGCCTGTAAAGAGGAGGGAGACCTTGAAGACGCTACTGCTGCTTGTACTCCTGGGTGCGGCAACCTTACATGCCCAGAACCAAGGCCTATGGGAAGGTTACGACGGAGAATGGAGCCATGTGTCCCGGCAATTGATAGCGCTGGCCGAAGCCACCCCGGCGGAGAAATTCTCCTGGCGTCCGGCGCCCGGAGTGCGGTCGATCGGCGAGGTATATATGCACATTGCCATTACCGACTTCTATCTGTTGAGCGTAACCGGAGCTACCGAACCAAAAGTGTCAGTCAGCATGGAGAAGTCGGTGACCGCGAAGGCCGACGTCCTCGACTGGTTGAAGCGCTCGCTGGACGCCGTGGCTACTGCCCGTGCCCACTTAAAGCCGGGCGACCTTCAGCACAAGGTCAGCATCGATGGCAAAACCGTCGCCGTCGATGGCATGTATCTGCGCATCATCGTGCACGCCAACGAACACATGGGCCAATCGGTCGCCTACGCCCGCATGAACGGCATCGTGCCTCCATGGTCGAAGTGACCGCCATGAAGAAAGCTCCCGCCGAAAAAGCTAATTCTATGCACTAAATGCAGGTGCGATCAGTTCCTGCTCGGCTCTGTGAATCTTCAGACCGTCAGCATCGGTTCTCCAATTTGCTACTGCCGCTTGAACCTCCGCCAATGCGAGGTCTGCCTGACTGCGTGTAAGTCCATAGCTCCTGTATGACTCCATCGCGACCGCAACGTCGCAGCTTGTTTCGACCTCGTTAATGGCCAGAGTGAGATCATTACGATCGACGGAGGGATTGACATCAAAGGCGGGAGAGAGTAGAAGGCCTTGTTCGCCAATGATGAAGCCGTGATTCCGTAGATGATCGTCGGTGTTGTGGATCAGTATGTTGAACAGCACTCGACGAAAGAGCTGGTCGCAATCGGGGCCGGTGTTTGCCCCGCGTGATTGCAGCAGGTCGACGAGTTCAAGGTAACTTGCACCGCTTTCTCCATCTTCTCGTTGGGTCAAAGTCATCGCGGAAACAAACGCCAGACGATGTCCTTGCGGGTCACGATCGAATCTCCTTACCAGAAAAGTTGTGTAGGGGTTATTTTCAAAACGGAGCGGCCGAGCGTGTGGCACCTGTATTCCGGCTTTTGCAGCCAGCTTGTTCGCGACTAACTCCCATGCCCCAACGTCTCGAGTGTCCTGGCTGCTCGGAAACTTGGCCATACAGAGATTACCCGCCTCATCCCGAACTGATGCCTTCGGTCTTGCCCCACCTAGTGAGCTTCCAGGAGCGATCAACTGCGTTAACCATTTCTCGTATTCCGGATGATCTTCGTCACTGACGTGCCGCTCGAACTCGAGGCTGGCTGCTTGCAGCTCACGCAACGACGTCAAGGGTGGCGCCGCCAATCGCGCATCGCTATCGACGAAGGGTCCGTCAGGTAATTTGAAACGTAACGCGCCTAGTCTGGTTTCGTCGTGTACACCGAGAAGAAAGTCCCATTCGGTGAGTATTCGAGGTCTACGTTTCTCGTGTCGAGCATTCAGGTTTTCCCGCCGCTGCATTAAGACTCTTCCCCACCGATCTGGCGAAGAGTCCGTGAAAATTCCAAAATTAGTCTTGTCAGCGGCGGGGTACTGATGACCCCGATCCAAGAGTAGATCAGGATCAAAGGCGAAGGCTGCAGGTTGATCCAGCCACATGCGGGTGTATTCAAAAGAGAACAATTCACCTTTGCCGCTCCGCTGACAGTGGAGATTTCCCATCAGCGCCGGCTGGTCGAATTTCTCAAGATCCGCATAAACCTCAACTGTGTCCAGGCCAGCCATCAACTACGTCCTTCAGGCCGAACAGGCTCGGTGACAGATTTCACGGTGGCCGGTCGCTTGGGTGCTCTCAATTTCGGCGTTATCTCTGCGTCCTGGAGCTTACGGCCCAATACATCATCCACTGCCAGCTTCGCGATATCCCCTTCAAGCCTCAAAGCTTGCATAACACGCGCATATGCGCCGAGCGAGACCGAGGGATCTCCCCGCTCTATTTTCGAGAGCGTGGGCCGCGTAATTCCAGCACGCTGTGCGATTAGCTCAGTAGAGTTTTTCCGTCGCAATCGGGCGAGCTTCAACTGGTTGCCGAACCCGGAAAGCAGCCGTGCAAGCCTGGGGGCCAACGCGCGAGTCTTCTCCATAACGTAAACAATTTTATACAAATCAGCCTCAATTTGTAAAATATTCTTTACGTTATTCTGGGAAAGCCGAGGAAGCGAATTAGGACATGAACTGCCTGTTCACGACCTAATCCGCTTCCTACCCAAACAGATACTAGCCAGAGCCCTCTTACCGCCTCTGGTCCCCTCCGTTGGGGCGTTGTGGACCTGCGGGCCGGGTCTGCGGGCGCGGAGCTGAAGCAGGTCGGTTCTGCTGCGGAGGCCTATTCTGCGGGGCCGGCCGGGTCTGCGGGTGCGGAGCTGAAGCAGGTCGGTTCTGCTGCGGAGGCCTATTCTGCGGGGCAGGCCGGTTTGCAGGAGGTCTAACCTGCTGTCCGGGTCTGGGTGTAACGGTAGGCCTCGGCTGCGGCCGATTAATCGGCGTACCCGGCTTTACCGGCTGGATCGACGGCCGTCCACCATTCGGTGGCCGGTTATTGTTCGGCGGGCGATTGTTCGGCGGCCGATTGTTCCCGGGCGGCCGGTTCCCCGGCCCACTAATGGGATGGGTGAATCCGGGACGGGTTCCGGGGCGCCCCGGGCGATTAATAGGTCTGGGTGGCCGATAGTTCGGTGGCCGATAGCCCCAATTGCCGCCATACCCCGGTCGATTGCGATAGACCACCGGACGGGGTCGATACCACACGCTCGGTGGCCGATAGCCGCCGCCCCAACCGCCCCACGGGCCACGGTTGTAATAAATCCGCCGGCCTCCCCAGTTCCACCCCCAGCCACCCCAGCCCCAAGGCTGGCTGACCAGGAGCGCGGTGATGCCAATGGCGACGCCAAAGGTGATCAACCCCGGGCCTACGGAGCCGGCATACACCGCCGTAGGATCATATTGCGGCAGGTACACCACCTGCGGATTTGCCGGTTGGATCACGTAGATCGGCTGGCCTCCGCTCTGTTGCACCTCCACTTGTTGCTGCGGGGTGCTGCGCAGTGCGCCCGATGCGTAGGCCTGCGCCCGCAAACGCTGGATGGCCGCGGACACCTGTCCTTGGTCCGCGGTGACTGCCGCTCCAATCGCGGCATAATCGTCGATGTTTTCCGCCATCATTTCCACCACCTGGGGAAACGCAGCCAGCGCGAGAAAAGCCGGATCAAACCCCTGTTGCTGGGCGGCGGCGGTCAACTGCGATACGGAGAGATTCTGGTTCTGGCCCAGCCAGTTATCGAAGTCCAGAATCTCCTGCGGGTTGGTGGAGGCGGTCGTGATCTGCGCCAGCAAAGAGTCGGGATAAAGCGCAATCGGCGCCAGTAATTGATCCAGCTCCTGCGGCGTGGGCGGCGGCGGACCCTGAGCCTGAAGGTCGGGAGCCAGGCCCTGAAACACAAGCAGGCTGACTAATAAAAGAACGGCACACACACTTGGTTTGCGCTGCATTAAATTCTCCGAACTCTCAATGGACCGTCCACCATACTACTGTAGGAGATGCGAGCCAGTCATGACTTCCACCCTAAGCCAAAAGGGAAGTATTGCGCGAGTCAGCGCCGTGGTCCTGGCTGCCGGCGCATCTGCCCGCATGGGCCGGGCCAAGCAGCTACTTCCCCTGGGCGGGAATACGGTGTTGGCGCAGACGCTCCAAAACGTCCTCGCCGCTCAGGTGGATGAAATGGTTCTCGTACTCGGTTCCTCCGCGGCGGCCATCCGCCAACAGCTTCCCCCGTCTCTACTCGAGCGCTGCAAAGTGGTCGTCAACCAGGACTATGGACAGGGAATGGCGACTTCACTCCGTGCGGGGCTTTCTGCCCTGGATCCGCGCAGCGACGCCGCCCTCATCGTGCTCGGAGACCAGCCATTCATTCGTCCCCAGACGCTTGATCAAATTATCGAGGGATACGGTCGCTCCCGGGCCCCCATTGTCATTCCTTCCTACCAGGGCGATCGCGGCAATCCCGTCCTCCTCGACCGCTCGGTCTTTTCTGAAGTCATGGCGCTGGAAGGAGATATCGGTTGCCGGGCGATCTTTGGCAGTCACTTGGAGGACATACTTAAAGTGGAAGTCGAAGATCCGGGAGTGCTACTCGACATCGACGATCAGGGCGATTACAACCGGCTAAAGCAGCTTCACGAGAGGTCTGGGCAATGACTTTCGCTTAAGGGACAACGTCCGCCTCGCAGTGGCGAATCACCGTGTCGGTGACAAAATCGCGCTCACCCAAGCCCTCCTCACGCGGAGAAGCCGGCAGCGCGCCGCGCCGTAACGCCACTATCTGACTCAAGACGCTCAACGCAATCTCCTCCGGAGTGGACGCGCCGATAAAAAGCCCTGCGGGAGCGTGCACAGTTGCGATCTTTTCTTCGGCCGTCCCCCCAGCGCGAAGATAATCCAGCACCAACCTGGCCCGATGGCGGCTGGCGATCAGGGCCACGTAGGCCGCATTGCCCTGCAGCGCCTTTTCCAGCCACAGGTGATCCCTCTTATGTTGGGTGGCGATGACCACGAAGCTCTTGGGACCGATCGGGGTCTGGGTAAGGTCGAAATCTTCCGTGACCAGTCTCTCTGCCTGTGGAAATGCGCTACGCTCCGCAGCCGGGTCATTCACGGTAATGGAGAAGCCCATCAGGTCGCCCAGGATCGCCAGGGTTTCGGCAATGCGGCCATGGCCGACGATCAGGAGTTCAGGCCTGGGCAGAACCGGCTCGATGAAAATATCCATGGTTCCTCCGCAAGGCATGCCTACGCCCAGCATCTCATCGCTCATATCCACGGTAATCATCCGCGGTCTTTCCGTCTCGATGCACGTCTGGGCTTCGCTGCGGACCGCGCTCTCCGCACAGCCGCCACCGACCCATCCCAGCAATAGTTTGCCGGACTGATCGATGATCGCCTTGGCGCCGCGCCGGGCTGAGGAAGAACCTTCAACCCCGACCACAGTAGCGATGGCGAAGGGCTGGCCCCGGGAGGCGAGTTCGGCGGCTTTGGTATACAGGTCTGAGAACATCCCTGAAGGGCTATCATATTCTTTCGTCGGTTATGGCTTCAACTATGGGTATTGGCCTTGTATAGCGAGCAGGTACGCGACCATTACGCCCATCCGCGCAACGTGGGCAGCGTGGCCGAGCCTTCCGGCAAGTCGTTGGTGAAGAGCGCGCTGGATAGCGACACGGTGTTGGTCACGCTGCGCATCGAAAACAACCTCATCCAGGAAGCGAAATTCAAGTGCATGGGATGCGCTGTAGCCATCGCCTGTTCGTCCATGGCTACCGAGATGGTGCTGGGCAAGCCTGTTCAGGAGGCTTATGAGATCACGGAGCAGTCCGTGGCTGAGGCCTTGGGCGGTATTCCCGAATACAAGATGCGCTGCAGCAACCTGGCCCCAGCCGCCATCCGCAACGCCATCGACGACTGGAGAACCCGCGGCGCTGCCAGGTAGGGATTTCTCCCCGCTATGGACCGTGGGATACCACCGCCGTGTCCTTGCAAGGGTCAGCCGCTGGCCAGCATCGTCCCACTTCGCTCTTAACCGAAAATATGCTCCGCACCTGTTGCAGATCGGCCGCGGTTGTGGCGCAACAAAACACCAAAATGGACACCGTTCGCACGCCTTGTTCCTCTCCTGCCCGCCTCTGTCTGCATCTAAATCAAGATACCTGCGAGGAGACACATCTTATGAACCCTGGCCGCTTTCAGTCGTTCGCCCCTCGGTCGCTTGTTTTGATCGCAGCGACTGTCCTAATCCTTCCCGTCGCATTCGCTCAGGCCACCGACCAAGGGCCAAAACAAGACATGAAGAATGCCGGATCAGACACCAAGCATGCTGCGAACAGTGTCGGCCACGGCGTCAGCCAGGGAACCAAAACCGCTTCTCACGACACGGCATCGGGAACCGAGAAGGGCTACGACAAGACCAAATCTGGTGCCAAGACGGCTTACCACAAGACAACGGCCGGGACAGAAAAGGGCTACGACAAAACAAAGTCGGGAACGAAAACGGCCTATCACAAGACGGCGTCCGGAACGCAGAAGGGCTACGACAAAGCCAAATCTGGTACTGAGACCGGCTACCACAAAACCGTGCAGGGAACCAAGACCGGAGCCGACAGTTTAACCAACAAGCACCAGCCGCCGGCGGACGGCGCCCAACGGTAGCTGCCTTCATCTGCCCGGCTACGGTTGCTGGCTCCAGTCGCAGGTAACCGTGCAGCCGGAGTGGCTGCTTTCCAGTGCCATCTCCAGCACCCGCATCGTTCTCCACGCCTGCAGCGGAGTGACTTCGAGCGCGGCATTTCCATGGATTGCATCGCGAAGATTGATGTAGTAGCCGCGGTAGTCTCCGGCCTCGGTCGGAATGCGCGCGCTTACCGGCTCACCTCCCTCATCGACGGTAAGTGTGCCCCAGTGCTCTGCACCCTCCACCCCCCAAGGTTTGGAGGAGAACAGATCGCCGGCAAGCAGATGGGCCTCCTGGCAATCGATGCCGAATTTGCGAAAGGTGCCCTGGGTGCCGTTGAGCGTAAAGCGGGCTCCCGGCTCGCGCGCCAGGCAGGTGGCGCGTAGCCAAACGCCGAGACCCGAGAGAAGACCCGAGGGCACTGGGCTGGATGCAGAAGTGGATACCTGCCTGTGAGACGCGGGATAGTGCAGGTACACGTCGAAGGCATCGTCAATCCGGGCGCCCTCGCGCTCCACGCGTACACTGGCCCAGACCGATTCGGGAACACCAAAGAGCACCAGTGCCTGGTCCACCAGGTGCGCTCCCAGATCAAAGAGCACTCCTCCGCCCGGCCCTCCGTCCTCTCGCCATGCGTGCAGCCGGGGCTGCGGACGGAAGCGATCGTAGTGAGACTCAAACATGACCAGCCGTCCCAGGCGGTCGCTTTCCAATAATTTGCGTACAGTCAGGAAGTCACCATCCCAGCGCCGGTTCTGATACACGCTGAGCACTCTCCCCCGGGACCGGGCTAACTGGATCAACTCCGCAGCCTCGTCCGAACTCAGGGCAAAAGGCTTATCGATCACCACATCCCGGTCGGCCAGCAGGCATTGCCGGGCGATCGGAAGATGGGTAGCGTTGGGCGTCGCCACCACCACCAGGCGGATGCTGCTGTCCTTAAGCAAATCCTCGACTGTGGGCAAAATCTTCGCATGGGGAAAGGCTATGGCAGCATCGGAGCCGCTTCTCTGTACGATGGCCGCCAACTCCAGGCCCTCGACGGCCTCGATGGCGTTCGAGTGGAAGATGCGTCCCGCGAATCCAAAGCCAACCAGCCCAACCTGTATGCATTTCATGAGTCCTGCGGCTCTCCTCTGAATCTTTATACTTGAAGGGAGATTTGGTTACTCTTGCGGGCTCCGTAGGTTCGATCTGGGGTGTCTCCAGCTTGACAAATGGGTACCAAGGCAAGAGTATTAAATCCAGATGCAGACTCTGCACCATCCCGCTGGCTGTTGTTGCTGTGACAAGTGTTGTCCATTGTCATTGCGCATAAGCGGGTGTGAGTTTTCATAGCAGAGAGGTAGGAGTTTCCTACCAGACTTTCGCATAACTCAGACGAGTCATCACAACCGCTGCCAGCTTCTGGCGAGCGGTTTTTTATTTGACGAAGGCGGCATATTCGCAACCCACGCCGCTAGGAACGGAAAAGGAGCCAGATTGCAAACCCTGGGGGTCGAAACGATGCCGGTAGGCTCAGCTCCGAAGCTGAGCCACCTGCAGATGTTGGAGGCGGAGAGTATCCACATCTTTCGTGAGGTGGCGGCCGAGTTTGAAAAGCCGGTCATGCTCTACTCCATCGGCAAGGACTCTTCCGTCATGCTCCGGCTGGCGCAGAAGGCCTTTTATCCCGGGCCCATTCCGTTTCCGCTCTTGCATGTAGATACCGGCTACAAGTTCAGGGAAATGATCGCCTTTCGCGATGACTATACCCGGCAGCTCGGGGTAGAGCTGCTGGTGTGGAGAAATGAAGCCGCAATTGCAGACGGAGCCAATCCGGTCACGCTGGGAACGCGCCGTTGCTGTGGATTGCTCAAGACCACCGCT
>DASRRN010000045.1:0-4461 GCA_035695685.1 Acidobacteriaceae bacterium
TGATTCACGGAGCGTGCCGCAGGGCTTTGTTACACTCCTCATACTTCGCGAGAGGTTCGATGATGGCGCCGCTGGCAGAGCTGGATCGTGTGTCGAAAAGGTACGAACAGAAGGTGGCCGTACACGATCTGAATCTGCGGATAGAGGCAGGCACCATGTTTGGCCTTTTGGGACCAAACGGTGCCGGCAAGACGTCGAGCATTCGGATGATGGTGGGTATTACTGCACCGGATTCCGGGACAGTAAGCCTGTTCGGCCGGCCATTTGCACGAGAGAGCTTGAAGAGGGTGGGCTACCTGCCGGAAGAGCGCGGACTCTATCGCAAGATGAAGGTAATGGATCAGCTCCTCTTTATGGGCCAACTCCACGGACTAACGGCAGAACTCGCCGCCAAGCGTTCGCACGCATGGTGCGAACGGCTGAACATACTCGACGCGGCACAGAACAAGACGGAAGAGCTTTCCAAAGGAATGCAGCAGAAGATCCAGTTTATTGCGACCCTGCTGCACGAGCCCGACCTGATCATTATGGACGAGCCCTTCGCGGGCCTGGATCCGGTGAACGCGACTCTGCTGCAAGACACGCTTCTGGATCTGAAGAAAGCCGGTCGTGCCATCGTGTTCTCGACCCATCGCATGGACCAGGCAGAAAAGCTGTGCGATGAGATTTGCTTGATTCACCGCGGGGAGAGGGTGCTTTCGGGCAGCATGCGCGCGGTGAAGTCGCGTTACGAACGCAACCGGGTGATCATCGATTTCGAAGGAGATGACAAGTTTCTGAGCCACGAGGCGATCGCCGAGTACAGCGAGTTTCCAGGGCACGTGGAGATCCGGCTGAAGGAGCATGGCGACGCGCAGGCACTGCTGCGCGCAGCCCAGCAACAGGCGCGAATCTACCGCTTTGAGCTGGTAGAACCGTCACTCGAAGAAATCTTCATCCAGACGGTAGGGGAAAAAGTGGATGCGTGAAGCATTGTTAATTGCGCGGCGCGAGTATGTGGAGCGGATCCGTAGTAAAGCCTTCCGCGTCAGCACCCTGCTCATACCTATTTTCTTTGGGCTGATTTTCGGCATAGGTGCTTTCTCTGCCAAACTGACCGGTGGCCCTAAGCATCTTGTGTTGGCGTCGAACGATCCGATATTGGCTGAGAGCGTGCGGGCAGAGCTGCTGGCGCTGCGAGGGGATGGAAGCAGAAGAGAGCAAGCTTCGCGATTAAGCGTGGAGGTGAGGGCTCCGGTAACGGGGAGCGAACTGGCGGCTCTGAACACGGAGGTGGAGGGCAAGCGGATAGATGGCTACCTGTGGCTTGATGCAAAGCCCGGAACCACACAACCCGAGGCGACCTACACCTCAAGCGGTTCGGGAGATTTTTTTGGAAAAGAGAGAATACAGTATGCAATCGGCCATGCGCTGGTTCGAGAGGAGCTGTTGAAACGAGGCGCGACCAGCGAAGGAATCGCAGCCTTACTCAAGGATGTAGACCTGAAGACGCTCCGCCTGAAGAACGGCGAAGCTGTCGCATCAGACGCGGACAAGAGCTTCTGGGGAGCCTATGTCATGACGTTCATGCTGTATTTCGCAGTGGTGTTTTATGGCGTGAATGTGGCGCACTCGGTGGTATCGGAAAAGACATCGCGCGTATTTGAAGTGCTGCTGGCTTCGGCCAAACCGGAGTCGCTGATGCTGGGGAAGCTGTTGGGAGTGGGCGCGGTGGGGCTAACGCAGATGGGGGTGTGGATCGCATTCGTTCTCTTGTTGAGCGCCTCGTCGCTTTCGATAACGCTGGGGTCTGGCGGCCTGGCAGCCTATGGAGTGACACCGCTGCAGCTGATCTTCTTTGTGCTCTACTTCCTGCTGGGATTTTTCTTCTACAGCGCGCTCAGTGCAGGCCTCGGCGCCACCGTCAGCCAGGAGTCTGAGGTACAGCAATTCACCATGATTATCGTATTGCCGCAAGTGATCGGGCTGGTGCTGATTGCGTATATCCTGGGCAATCCGGGCGCGTGGCCGGTGGTGTTGTTGTCGCTTTTTCCGCCTTGCACCCCCATTGTGATGAGTTTGCGCATGGCTGCGATGGCGGTGCCGGCCTGGCAACTGGCTCTTTCGCTGGTGCTGATGGTGTCGTCAATCTACGGCATGGTGTGGATTGCTTCGAGGATCTACCGTGTAGGTATCCTGATGTATGGCAAACGGCCGACTCTGCCCGAAATGCTGCGCTGGTTAAAGTACAGCTGATGGTCCGAGGCGAACCCAAAGCCCGGAGAAAAATGCAACCATGCCCACGCTCGAACAGCTCTCACTGGAACTCGTTGAAGAATTTAAAACGATCCGGCTGCGTGCTCTCGAGGATACTCCCACTGCTTTCGGAAGCACCTACGCGAAGGAATCCGGACTTTCCCACAGTGACTGGCTCAAGCGGGTGGACACCTGGAATGGCAGTCGAGCCGTCTGCTACATAGCCATGGACGAGGGCATGCCCTGCGGAATCATTGCGGGTTATTTCGACAAAGATGCTCCGCGGAGGGTGAACGTCGCGTCGATGTGGGTAGCTCCCACGCAGCGCCGGACCGGACTTGGAACTATGCTCATGGAGGCGGTGGAACGGTGGGCGCACAACCTCGGAGCCTCTGAACTACGCCTGATGGTCACCAGTAACAACTCGACCGCAAAACTTTTCTATGAGCGATGCGGCTTCACTTTTACCGGAAAGATTGAGCCGTATCAAAATGATCCGGCGCTCCTGGAATACGAGATGCTCAAATATCCTGGAAATCCTCCTCACCCTTCAGTCATTGCTCCGGCTTTTGACGAACTGGAGCGAAACGTGATCTATCGGGTGATCCGGGCGCGTCGTGACGTACGCCGCGGCTTCGTGCCGAAGGCCCTGCCGGATGCACTGCTGAATCGTCTGCTCACGGCGGCTCATGACGCGCCATCGGTGGGGCTCATGCAGCCGTCGCGCTTCATCGTCATCCGCTCACTCGAGGTTCGCCGGCGTGTCCATGCCGTTTTTCAACAAGCAAACCAGCAAGCACTAGCCGGATACCAGGGCGCACTTCACGATCAATATGCTGATTTGAAGCTCGAAGGGATTCTGGAGGCGCCGCAAAATCTCTGCATCGTGTGCGATGCGCAGAGTGATCAGGGGCACGGCCTGGGCCGGCAAACCATGCCGCAGACCGCCGTTTACTCAACCGTCTGCGCGGTACAGAATCTATGGCTTGCTGCGCGGGCGGAGGGCGTTGGCGTGGGGTGGGTCAGCATCCTTTCGCCCGACGCACTTCGTTCCGTACTCAATATCCCTGCTCATATCGTGCCGGTGGCCTACCTATGCCTGGGGTACGTGGATAACTTCGGGAACGAACCGGAACTGGAGCGTCTTGGTTGGGAGCGGCGATCGTCGCTGGAGAGCGTCGTTTTCGAAGAAACCTACACCCCCGGAGTGAAGCCATGAGAACCAACTCTCCATGCCCTGCTTACCACTATGCCCGTAGCTGAGTCGATGGAGTGTCCAGCGAAAGGGCTGCGGATGCGCTGTGAACCAGGCCGGCTGGTTTTGAGCACTCTTCTTGGGGCGACGCTTCTGTTGACTCAAACGAACGTGCCAACGGCACATTCGATGGCCATGGCCGAAGACGGCGCCTCCTACGGCATCTACTCCAGCCTGATGCCACTCGGCGAAACGGGCGGTAAAGACTGGCCGCATGCTTTATGGCTGGTGCAGAATAAGACGATCACCGTGGTGCCGCAGGATCAACCCTGCCTCCCGCAACCTGTATCCCCGTCGGCTGCTCCCCCTTTCAGTGACAGCATGAATCCGCACGTTGCCGTTCACCCGCCGGACCGCTGGCAACAAGATTTTAAAGAAATCCTCGCCGATTTTGACGCTCATTGCCATGAACGTCTTGACCTCGATCCCAATCCTAATCTCTGGGGACTGTCTGCTCCGCTTCGCCTGCTCACACCGCAAGAACAGAAGGAATTTCAATCCACAAGGTTCGGACAGCCTCTCAACCACGCTGCGGCAGAAAAGTACAAAGGCGCCCCTGCCCTTTATGGCTTCAGCAGGGTGTACTTCAATGCCAGCCATACGGTCGGATTGGTGTACGCGACTCACTGGTGTGGCGGGCTATGCGGACAGGGATTGTGGATCGCAGTGGCTCTGGAAAGCGGCCACTGGAAGCGGCTTCCCTGGAATGCCAACACGTGGATTTCCTAGCATCCTGGGCTGGCGGCGGGAGGAGAAATCAGTCACGCTGCTCAGCGCACCTGTCTTTGCCGACTCTTAGCGCCGACTCTTAGGGCCGGCTCATAGGGCGGCCTCGCAGGGCAGGCTCTTAAGCCGTGGTATTGAGCGGGTCGGCGGTATTGACCTCTCCCTTGGCCATCAGGAAATAGGCGGACACGACCACGAGCATGAATCCAGAACCGGCCAAGGTTCTAGAAACTCCGAATATGGGG
>DASRRN010000046.1:0-4018 GCA_035695685.1 Acidobacteriaceae bacterium
GGCCGCTTGGCGATATTGAGCGCGGGAGTGGACCTTCGAGGGTCATTTGCAAAAAGCGGCGGCACCTCCTTTAACACCGGTTCAATAGGGCCACGAATTGCCTTGAACACACACATCGTCCCCATCCAGCCCTATGTAGAGGCGACGGTTGGCTTGGCCAACATAAACGTCGCCGGGGGCTCGCCCAGTAACGGGACCAATTTCGAGTATCAGCTTTTGGGTGGCTTAGACTTTACGATCTTTCCTCGCATTGACTGGCGTCTCGCGGAATACAGTTATGGAGGGGTGTCCGCTCAGAACCTTCACCCAAGGTCGCTCAGCACCGGAATCGTGCTGAGACTGCCACGTCTTCTTCTTCCGCTACCCTGATGCT
This sequence comes from Acidobacteriaceae bacterium, assembly GCA_035695685.1. Classification (GTDB taxonomy): domain Bacteria; phylum Acidobacteriota; class Terriglobia; order Terriglobales; family Acidobacteriaceae; genus PALSA-350. The sequence continues at coordinate 374 of DASRRN010000046.1, forward strand.
GTCTTTGAAGCCTGAACTGTTGCCGGTGAATCACATCCAGCAGTGATGCAAATCAAGGTCTTCAACACATCTGCCGAATTCCGGGAATGGCTCGAGGAGAATCACGACCGTGTCGCCGAGCTGTGGCTGGGTTTTTACAAACAACGGACGGGCAAAAAAAGTATCACCTACCGTGAGGCATTGGACGAGGCTCTGTGCTTCGGTTGGATCGACGGAGTGCGCAAGAGCATCGACGACACCGCCTACAAACAGCGGTTCACCCCACGACGGCCGAAAAGTTACTGGAGCGCAGTCAACACCAGGCGGGCGAGTGAGCTGGCAAAGCTCGGCCGAATGGCGGCTCCGGGGGCGAAAGCCCTTGAGCAGCGAACCAGCGACTCGAATAAGTATTCTTTCGAATCGCGGCCGGAAGAATTGCCCCTCCCTTACCAGAGACAGTTCAAGGCCAACCGCGGGGCGTGGGAATTCTTCCGGGAACAAGCCGCCTGGTATCAGCGGACTTCCACCTTTTGGATCGTGAGTGCCAAGCGAGAAGAGACTCGTCAACGCCGCCTGGCAATGCTGATTGGCGATTCACAGGCGGGACGCAGGCTCAGTATTCTTACGCCGAAGGCGAAGAAGCCGCCAGATTCAGAAAATCGCTCGAAGCCTAAAAAAGCGAGAGGCGTAATTTGATGTCGGAGACACAGGACGCTCGTACGGCAGCGATAGCAGAGAACACTACCACAAAGAAACCAACCCATCCCAATCTCATCCTCGCGATCTGCTGCATGAGTCTGCTGGTCGTGGGCATGGATGTCACCATCGTCAACGTCGCCTTGCCAGCCATTCAACGAGATCTTCACGCCACCGTCTCGGGGCTGCAATGGATCTTGGATGCATACACGCTCGTAGTCGCCACTTTGCTCATGTTCGCCGGCTCGGTGTCAGACCGTGTCGGGCGGCGGCGCGTCTTTCAGATTGGTCTTCTTGTATTCACAGCGGGATCGCTGCTCTGCAGCCTGGCCCACAGCATCGGCCAGCTTGTCGCCTTCCGCGCCCTTCAGGGGCTCGGCGCGTCCATGCTCAACCCGGTAGCCCTTTCCATCATCGCCAACGCTTTTCCGGAACCCAGGGCCAGAGCGCGTGCGGTCGGTGTGTGGGGCGCGGTGGCCGGCGCGTCGCTTGCGCTGGGCCCGCTCATCGGCGGCGCGTTGACGCAATCCGCGGGCTGGCGCTCGATCTTCTGGATCAACTTGCCGATTTGTCTGAGCGCAATAGCATTGGCGGCCCGGTTCGTGCCCGAGTCAAAAGCGCCGCGTGCTCGCGCATTCGATCCAGTTGGTCAGTTTCTCGTCTTTGTTGGCCTGGCATCTTTAACCTACGCGGTCATCGAAGGTCCGCGCGCTGGTTGGCAATCGCCATTGATTCTCGGTTTGTTCGCGGGCTCCGGCGCAGCCGTGCTCCTCTTCCTCTTTTACGAGCCGCGGCGTAAGCAACCCTTGTTGGACCTGCGCTTTTTTCACAGCGTGCCCTTCAGCAGCGCTACCCTGCTCGCCGTTTGTGCCTTCGCCTCATTCGCGGGCTTCTTGTTTCTCAACACGCTGTATCTCCAACAAATGCGAGGATTGTCAGCATTTCGAACCGGCCTGTGCACGCTGCCGCTGGCCATCGCGATGATGGTGTGCGCACCGCTGTCCGGCAGACTGGTGGGCAACCACGGCACCCGTCCCTCACTATTGGCGGCGGGCGGAGGGTTTGTCCTCAGCACATGGATGCTTACTCGGCTCAGTGTGAGCACGCCGATGCTTCTCATCATGGCGGCCTACGTGTTATTTGGAGTCGGCCTGGGTATGGTCAACCCGGCGATCACCAACAACGCGGTTGCCGGCATGCCTCTATCGCAAGCCGGGGTAGCCGCTGCCATTGCATCCACGGGACGCCAGGTGGGGGCGGCGCTGGGCGTGGCGGTGGCCGGAACAGTGGTGAGCGCGAGTCACGCAAGAGGATCGGGTTTCACCCAGGCGACTCATCCCATTTGGTGGATCATGACGGGTTGTGGGGCCGTCATCCTGCTGCTGGGTTGGGCGTCGAACACAGCCTGGGCACACGCCAGCACTGGCCGTGTCGCATCCCTGTTGGGCGACCCCAGCCGATAGCCGCGAACCCGTAGGGCCTCCTCCAGCGCCTTAACCTCAACCGCTGGAACCACCACCAGCACCAGGGACGCGGCCTCGGCTGTGCCCCTGGGTGTTTTTCTCCGCCGGGGTGCCATCGACACCCGCTCGCCTGAAGAAAGTGCGACCAAGTACACTTAAGCACATCTCTTTGTGTGTGTGATTAAGCCACTACGAGCAAACACCCGCAGGGTGCTTTTTAGCCCGGGGCTGGGGCCACTCCTCTAGTGGGCGCAACCTCACCATTCCTCGCGCGCATCTTCAGGGCATTTCGCTACCGTGATTTCCGTCTTATGTGGTTTGGGGCATGCGCCTCCACCATCGGTACCTTCGTACAGCAATTCGCGCAAAGCTGGCTGGTTTACGATCTCACTAAAGACCCGTTCTACCTGGGTTTGGATCTCTTCCTGGGTCAACTGCCCATCATCATGTTTTCGCTTTTCGGTGGGGTCTTTGCCGATCGCCTGGACAGGCGAAAGATGTTGCTCACTTCCCAGTACATCCAGATGGCCTGCGCCTTTCTGCTGGCGTTCTTGTTCTTCACCCATGTCGTCCGAGTCTGGCACATCCTGGCACTCTCGTTCGTCGTGGGGCTGGGGCAGTCCTTTGGTGGTCCAGCCTATTCAGCGCTGCTGCCCACCCTGGTCGGTCCGGAAGAGCTTGCCAATGCGATCGCGATGAACTCGATCCAGTTCAACCTGGCACGCATCATCGGCCCCACCATCGGCGGTTTTACTTATACCCTGCTCGGCGCTACCTGGTGTTTCACCCTGAACGGCGTGTCGTACCTTGCGGTGATCGCCTCGCTCTTCATGATTAATGTAAAGTTTGTGCCGGCTAAATCACGAGAGCCAGTCCTCACCAGCATGGCAGAGGGTATTCGGTTCATACGATGTCGAAGTGGGATGAGCGCTCTGGTTGTGTTAGCCTTTTGCACCACACTATTCGGATTCTCGCTCACCGCATTCTTGCCCGTTTTTGTACAGAACATCTTTCACAAGGGTCCCGAGACATATACCCTGCTCCTGGTTTTTTCTGGAGCGGGCTCGATTGTAGGCGCTCTCATCGTGGCGGCCATGGAAAAGTTCAAGGGACAGCAGCGCCTTACAGTGCTGATCCTTACCTTCTTGGGATTCGCCATCGCCGCCTTTGCTCTTTCCAAGTGGCTTCCACTCTCCTGCCTGCTTATTTTCTTCACCGGGGTAGCGGTGATGGCTTCGGCCTCACTGATGCTTGCGCTGGTCCAGCTGATTGCTACCGACGCCATGCGCGGGCGAGTCATGAGTGTGTACAACCTGGCCTTTCGTGCCGGTATTCCTCTGGGTAGCCTTGGCCTGGGCAAACTCATCCCCATATTCGGAGTTTCTAGAACCTTGGCCGGTTCTGGATTCATGCTCGTGGTCGTGTCCGCCTATTTCCTGATGGCCAAGGGAGAGGTCAATACCGCCGACCCGCTCAATACCACGGCTTAAGAGCCTGCCCTGCGAGG
>DASRRN010000047.1:0-4579 GCA_035695685.1 Acidobacteriaceae bacterium
CAACGGCATAGGCAAGATAGGCATCCTCGAGGTCCTTCGACTCCGCGCCATCAAGCGCGGTGTCACGCGATAAATCTGTGAAGCGCTCCGCTCAGGATGACGATTTTGTGGGAGTTTTGAAGAAAAACATTCCAAACAAGGTTAGCGCTTATGGACTGAAGTTCGGGGCTGGCACAGCTTAGGCGGTTCGTTGATCTAAATACGGCAAAAATGTCTTCCGTCGGCCAATTCACAACTCCGAAATACATAGAAACTCCAGGCCCAGGACGCTAGTCCTATGAGGTTTCCATTGAGATCGGTCCACGGCACGCCGGGACAGGTCTCAGGGATCCCAGGTCTCAGAAGCGAGACCCCACGGCACACCGGGGCAGGCTGGGGCACCCTTCGCTTGTTCCTCAGGTTTGGGGGGAGGGACAGGGTTTCAACCACCGGCGATGGACGGGATTACTAATACTTCATCGCCGTCATTGAAGGCGTATTCGTCGTTGCCGAGAAAGCGGATGTCTTCTTCGTTGACGTAGAAATTGATGAAGCGCCGCACCTTGCCATCGTTGTCGCGGAGGTGGGGTTTGAGGGCAGGAAAGCTGGTCTCGATCTCGATGATCAATTGGGGCAGATTCCGGGCCGCGGATTGGATCTCCCGCGTACCGTTGGTGTGCTTTTGAAAGGCATTCGGCAAGACCACTCTAACGGACATACACTTCCTCTCTATCCTGCTCAACCATGGCTTCAAAGTCGGCCAGGCGCGGGCGAATCGCCTGCTGTTGTTCGTACTTGCCCTGGAGCACGTCCAGAGTCTTTAGCCCGTTGCCGGTAATGGCGACAACCGTAAGATCGTCAGGGGCGATACGGCCATGGGCATACAGACGCGCGGTTACGGCCGTGGTTACGCCGCCGGCGGTTTCGGTAAAGACACCTTCCGTTTCCGCCAGCTCCTGAATGGCAGAAACAATCTCGACGTCGGAGACATCTTCCGCCCAACCGCCGGTTTCGTTGATGGCACGGATGGCGTAGGGTCCGTCGGCGGGATTGCCAATGGCCAGCGAGCGAGCGATGGTGTTCGGCCGTTGCGGCTCGTGATGGGCCAGTCCATTCTTTATTGCATGGGTGATGGGCGAGCACCCAGTGGCTTGCGCGCCAAAAAAGCGAACAGGTTTGTTTTCCACGAGGCCCAGCTCAATCAACTCTCCGAATGCCTTGCGAATTTTGGAAATCAGGGCGCCACCGGCCATCGGAACCACCACGTTGTCGGGCAGCCGCCAGCCGAGTTGCTCAGCGATCTCGAAGCCCACCGTCTTCGAGCCCTCAGCATAGTAGGGACGGAGATTGACGTTCACAAACCCCCAGTTGTAGCGCTCTGCGATCTGGGAGCACAAACGGTTCACCTGGTCGTAGTTGCCGTCGATCCGAACCAGGTTCGCGCCGTAGACCTGGGTGTTGAGAATTTTGGCCGGCTCCAGATCGGTCGGCACCAGGATGTAGGTCTTCAATCCCAGGCGCGCGGCGTGGGCCGCCACGGCATTCGCCAAATTACCGGTGGAGGAGCAACCCACAGTATCAAAGCCGAAGTTCTTGGCCGCGGCCAGGGCCACCGAGACCACGCGATCCTTAAAGCTCAACGTGGGCAAGCAAACAGCATCATTTTTGAGGTAGAGATTGGTCGCGCCGATGCGCTGGGCCAGACGCGGGGCCGCCATCAAGGGAGTCATGCCAGAGGGAGTGGTGGGTACATAGTCGTCAGGCACCGGAAGCAGCGCCTGGTAACGCCACATACTTTGCGGTCCCCGGGCAATTGCCTCACGGGTAAATGCCTGTTTGGCCGCACCCATGTCGTAGGTTACTTCAAGCGAGGAAAAGCATTCATCGCAGCTGGATAGCGGATGGTTGGGAAACCGCTTGCCACATTCCCTACAGCGCAGATCGTAGAATGATGCCATCATGCCCTCAATTTGAGAGCGACAGATGCACGGGCACTACGTGACGAACTCTAAACTACGGTGCTGCATGGAATTAGCGAGATGCGCAACAACAATGCACCCCGAATCTCATGTTCCCCAATTCTTTTCAGAATCTAGGAGAGAGTTGACACCATACTCCTGGTTTGCCCAGGCAGGTTGTCGTGGCGTCACAGGGCCCGTCCCTCAGCCACTCTTCATGAAATTCAGGCTCGCTCACAAGGAGCAAACTTGAATACTCGATTTTTAGCACAGTCCCCTGCGGACCGCAAGTGCAGTCTTCAGCCAACAAGTCAAGCCGGAAGTGCATCTGATTGGTAACATTAGATAGAGAGTATCAATTGCCGAGTCTGCGGAGGGTCTGGTCCGCCCAAAGAATTGGAACTTCATGACGGAAGCCAGTCCACAATCCTCCAGTAACGCCTGGCGCGAACGCCTGCAAGCACTTAAAAATGTCCCACCGGTGCTGGGCATCTTGTGGGAGTCCGGCCCCGCTGTCGTTACCTGGGGCATCGTTCTGCGCTTGTTTGTAGCTGCGCTGCCCACAGCGATTGCCTACATTGCGTCAAAAATCATCGACGGTGTGCAGCACTACTTCACGTACAAAGGCCTATTACCCCACTTTTGGTGGCTCGTGGGTTTGGAAGCAGCCCTCAACGTGCTGAACGGACTGCTGGTGCGGGGGGTCGATTACAGCGATAGCCTGCTGGCTGACCGTTACACCCACTTCGTCAGCGTCCGCGTCATGCGCCAGGCGGCAGCGCTAGACCTGACCACCTATGAAGATCCGGTCTTCTACGACCGGCTGGAACGCGCCCGTGTCCAGGCCACGGATCGCCTGGCGATGATCCAGCAGATGGGCAGGCTCTTCCAACAGACCCTGACCACGTTGATCTGGACCTCCATTCTGCTCTGGTTCTCCCCGTGGCTTGTGCTACTGCTCGCTCTGGGCGTACTGCCCACGTTTTTGGGAGAAACCCATTTTGCGTTCCTCGGCTATGCAAAGAATTTCCGGCAGACGCCGGCCAAACGGCAAATGGACTACCTGCGCCAGGTAGCGGGCAGCCGGGAAGGCGCGAAGGAGCTCAAGCTCTTCAATTTGAGCGACTATCTGACCAATCGCTTTACCCGTCTCTCGCAGGGAATCTACGAGGAGAATGTTGCCCTCTCGCGCAAGAAGTTGGTGGCCGGTGGACTGCTCGGCGTTATCGCTACGCTGGGCTACTATGGCGCCTATGCCTTCGTGATCTGGCGGGCGGTCACCGGGCACTACAACAGCATCGGAACCTTCTACTATGTGACCAATGCCATCATTCAGGCCTCCAGCAACCTGCAGCAGGTGTTTTCTACCGCGTCGGGCATTGCAGACCAGGCTCTCTTCCTTACCGATCTGCTGGCCTTCTTCGAGATGAAACCCACGGTAGTTTCGAACCCCAATGGGCTCTTGATACCGCGCCCGATCCGGCGTGGCTTTGAGTTTCGCAACGTCAGCTTTGCTTATCCCGGGACTACGCGGCGGGTGCTGAGCAACTTCAATTTCACTCTCGGAGTGGGCGAACGGATCGCGCTGATCGGAGAAAACGGCCAGGGCAAAACGACCGTAGTCAAACTGATTACCCGGCTATACGATCCCACCGAAGGCCAGATCCTGCTCGATGGTATTGACCTTCGCGAGTACAAATTGGAAGATCTTCACCACGAAATCGGAGTCATCTTTCAGGACTTCATGCGTTATGAGATGACCGCCCGGGAGAACATCGGCATAGGACGGGTGGAGAGTGAACACTCGCAGGCAGAAATAGAATCGGCTGCGCACAAGAGCCTGGCGGAAAGCGTGATCGAGAAGCTCCCCGGTGGCTACGACCAGATGCTGGGCCGCCGCTTCGAGAGCGGGCTTGAGCTTTCTGGTGGGGAATGGCAGCGGGTGGCATTGGCCCGGGCCTATTTACGCGATGCGCAGTTGCTGGTGCTGGATGAACCTACGGCGGCGTTGGACGCGCGCAGTGAGCTTGAGGTCTTCGAGCGGTTCGCCGAACTTACCACGGGAAAAATGGCGCTGCTGATCTCGCACCGATTTTCTACCGTGCGCATGGCGGACCGCATTGTTGTGCTCGAAGGCGGAAGACTGGTGGAAGAAGGAACCCATCCGCAACTGATAGCGCTGGGCGGACGCTACGCAAGTATGTTTGAAATGCAGGCGGCGAGCTACCGCTGATTACAAAGAGAGAAGACTTATGACTGACACTGTTTCCAGCCCCGGCCAAGCCATTACTACTGATCCCTGGGCGCAGCGTCCCTACTCCCTCGAGTCTGTCCGGAGTTACGCCGATCGGGTTGCCCCGGGGTGGCAAGTCGCGCACAAGCCGGAAGGCGCCGGCAGTTTCGGGCGCCGTATTGACGCCACCGCCCAGTCGCTCGACCAGTTGTTTGTGATTCTCGACGCCCGGCCCGTGCCAACTTACCTTCCGGGAGAGCCGCTGGATCCGTTGCTCGAGTTGCGGCAAAACCCGCGGCTGCTGCGCTCAGTAATTACTGAGATCTCCACCGTACGCAAGAAATTGGGCCGTTCGCCCCGCACGATCCGCGACCGCGAGAACGACGAGCCGCGCATCGTGACTGTGGCC
>DASRRN010000048.1:0-6277 GCA_035695685.1 Acidobacteriaceae bacterium
TTCAGATGTCAATGAGCCGGGCAGCGGATATCTGTGGACCGATCTAGCGCGCAACGGCAAGAGCCTCTATCATTTTGGGGAATTCATTTCGACCAAGTTCTGCTCCAGCCCTGATATGGCCCCCAAGGGGTCATCCCCAACCGAGGGAACGCCCGAACCGCAGCCGGCGCAGTGCGGAGCGCGCGGTGACATTCGCCACGGGGAAGCGATTCCGCAAAATTATGGTGGGGGAACCAGCCCCTTTCCGTGGCCAATCCCACTGATCAATGAGAACGTAGCGACCAAGCCCGAGCTGGTGGGTCATTTTGACCCGCAATACCCTGACTTTGAACTCAGCTTTCCCGATCAGTTGCGGGTGGAAGAGTTTCTCACCCACTTTCGCCAATGGGTCGAGGACCGCCGTCAAGGGCGGGATACAATGCCGCAGTTCGTTCAGCTTCGGCTACCCAACGACCACACTGCGGGCACCACTCCGGGCATGCCGACGCCCAAGGCATCCGTTGCGGATAACGACCTCGCCGTGGGGAGAGCGGTTGAGGCCATCGCCCACAGCCCTTATTGGGATGACACCGCATTCTTCATTCTGGAGGACGATGCCCAGAACGGCGGAGATCACGTCGACGCCCATCGCAGTGTTGCGCTGGTTGTGAGCAAGTACTCGCCTCGGGCCGCCAAACCGACCGTGGACAGCACGTTTTACACCACAGTGAGTGTGGTCCGGACAATGGAAGAGCTGTTGGGTTTGCCGCCAATGAACAACAACGATGCATTTGCTCCGCCCATCGCTTCGCTATTCGCAGGCGCCGGCGATCAACCTTCATATGAAGCGGACTATCGTAATCGGGATAACGGGCTGTTATACAAGGCGAACGGCCCTAAGGCGCCAGGGGCGCAGGCCTCCAGCCGCATGGATTTCACGCATGAAGATCGAGCCGACCCGCGGGTGTTGAATGTGATCCTATGGCGCGACGCCATGGGGAAAAAACCGGTACCTGCGATGTTGGCAAAGCCAGCACCAGATCGGCGCGACCAGGATGACGATGATGACCGCTAAGATTGGTCCAGGCACCGGGAAGACTCAAATCCGAAAGCAGGGGAGCTAGGGTACGCCCAGCGCATGAGCGACAATGGCCTAAAGAGTGCGCGCGTGAAGAACTAAAAAGAAACCGCAGATCTCTCCACTACGCTACGCTCCGGTCGAGATGACAAATTTGTTGCACGGAAATTTCTAATTATCCAGTGGATGCACGACCGTCCATGGCTCAACAAATTTGTCATCTCGACCGGAGCGTAGCGTAGTGGAGAGATCTGCGGTTTCTTTTTAGTTCTCACGCGCACTCTTTAGCCCGTACCCGGCTTCTCTACCCGACGAAGTCCACCTGAACCGGAGTAGAAATAATCCCCCGCTCATATCCCATAGCCAGCAGCTTGCGAATGGCCTCTTTGCCGTCTTCGCCATAATTGAGTGTGCGCTGGTTCACGTACATGCTGACAAACCGGTTTGCCATCTGCGGGTCGAGATCCCGGGCAAATTGCATGGAATACTCCAGAGCCGCTTCGCGATGATCCAGCGCGTGCTGGATGCTATCACGCAGCGCCTGGGTTACGGTGAGCATCACATCCTGCCCCAGGCTGCGGCGAATTGCGTTGCCGCCCAGCGGCAAGGGAAGCCCGGTTTGTTCCCGCCACCAATGGCCGAGATCGATGACCTTATGCAAACCGCTGGCCGCATAGGTCAGCTGCCCTTCGTGGATAATCAGGCCGGCGTCGAAATTTCCGGCGACCACTTCCGGAATGATTTTGTCAAAGGGAACGGTGACGGTTTCAATATCCGGAGCAAACAGCTTCAGAGTGAGATAAGCAGTGGTCAGGGTACCCGGAACAGCGATCCGCACGCGCCCGATTTCGCTCGCCGCGATCCGCTGGCTGGCGACGATCATGGGACCATAGTTTTCCCCCACGCTGCCGCCACAAGCCATCAACGCATAGTCCTTCTGAACGTAGGGGTAGGCGTGAAACGAAATTGCGGTCACGTCGTAAAAGGCCTCGTTCATGGCTTTGTGATTGAGGGTCTCGATATCGCAAAGGGTATGGGTGAACTTGTATCCCGGAACACGGATCTTGCCCGTGGCCAAACCATAGAACATGAAAGCGTCATCGGAGTCCGGACTGTGGGCGATGGCGATCTCCTTGACCGCACCCGGACTGCTGAGACCCGCCCTGAGACCCTGGGCCGGGGCGTCCGGCGGAAGCGAAGTGGGAGTAGTGGTCACAAAATCCTCTCTAGTAAACCTTGGCAGGGCAACCTTAAAGACTTCAAAGACTTCGCTCGCCGGAATCGTTGCCGAATGATCCAAGCAGGCTGACACAGGCCGCTGCAGCGAGGACCTTGACGGCATCGCCGGCGAGGAACGGCGCGACCGACTGGGTGAGGACGACAGAAAACTTCAAGTGCGTGAGCAGCCCGAGCCAGGTTGCGCCCGCGGTAAGAATGACCATGCTGGCGAGTCCTGTAGACACGACCGCGGCCAGGAATGAGCGACGGCCACGGCGATAGAGAAGACTGGCCAGCGCCGCGGCAAACGGATACGAGAGCAAGTACCCGCCGGTGGGGCCAAGTAACTGCGCTATACCCCCGGCACCATGAGGGCTGAAGACCGGCAGGCCAACGGCGCCTTCCATCAGGTAAAGCGTCAGGCAGGCAAAGGCGGGTCCCGGACTAAACAGCAACGCCAACAGGAGTACAGCGAATGTCTGCATGGTAACGGGGACGGGAGTGAAGCCAAGCGGAATGGCGATGTGGGCGCAGATCGCAACCAGGGCAGTGGCCAGTACAACCGCAAACACGGTCTTCCAGGCGATGCGCGGCACTTGCAATGCGCCAAAGCTGTCTTGCTTATAACCGATTTCCATCTTTTATCTCTCCATCCGGCTCCCTGCCACTGGCGCCCGGCTGCGCGGGGTCATGCCGCAGAATATGCCGGGCAACTGAGAAAGCTACCCACAGTAATGCGCAAAAGCTGATAGCGAAAGCCACGAACAAAAGCCGCATAGAGGACGGGCTCAGGAACAGCTTGAAGAATAACAAAAAAAGGCGGTCTACCGCAGGGCGCCGTCCATCCATGCAAGATAAGCCTCCGAACCGCCGGAGACTGGGAGGACCAGGAACTCAGGAACTTCGTAGGAGTGCAGGCTGGCGATGGTCGCTTGCACCTCGCAGGCGTTGGCAACCCTGGTCTTGATCAGAAGCAGGACTTCAGCCGCGGATTCAACCGCACCCTGCCAATGGTAAATCGATTGCACACCCGGCAGGATATTGACACACGCAGCCAAACGCTCCTCGACGAGTCTATGGGCGATACGTTCGGCTTGCTCGCGATCAGCGCAGGTGGTCAGGACAATTTGAAAATCGGCCATATGTTTACCAAGTATGGTTCCTTCTAATTCAAGCGCAAAAACTTCCCCTTACGCGATGGGGTTCACTGAGAAGATAAGGTAGCGGATTGCGAGGCGATGGTGAGGATTGAAAAGAAAACCCAGCAGCAGAGTTTGAGGCAGACTGTCTCATCGTATCTTTCTCGTTCGGGTCGCCGGGTCGCCACCGCTACGGCGATCGTCATTGCCGTCTTGCTGGGTTACCACGCAACCTTTGGGGCTAACGGCCTATCGGCGTATCAGCAAAAGCGCAATCAGCATCAAATGCTGCAGAAAGAGATTCTGCAATTACAGCAACAGAATAGCCGCCTGCAGGAACATGTGCAGCATCTGCAGTCAGATCCCGATGCCATCGAGCATGAAGCCAGAGTCATTCTGCGCTATGCCAAGCCAGGCGAGGTCATCTACGCGTTGAACGATAAACCTCAGACCACGCAACCCGCCAAGTAAGTCCTCAATAAATGGCCCCCGTGTCCGCCGGACGAATCTTCGACCATCCTGCCTATTTTTCCTCCGCCACAGCATTCAGGATTGAGCCCGGCGGAGTGTCCCGTTCCATCGGTAAGACGAATCTGAGCGGGGAACGCACCATCTGACGGAATAGATAGCGGACCAGTAGCAGCTGTTCGCGAGGGCCGACATCGTAGGCGCGCAAGGCGACAAACGCTGAAATGGCGAAGCTTACGCCCAGGTTCAGAACAAACGTAACTCCGATACCGGCCATAGCGTAGTAGAACCAGCCGTGGCCAAAGGAGCTGGTACCGAACCGGGCGGCGGCCAGCGCCAGAGTGCCGGTCGATAGGGTCACGTGGCGCACGTCGAAGGGTATTCCGAAGAAACGCGCGACCACCGGCACAAACCCCAGCAAATAACCGAGGGCGATGCTGGTGCTCCAACCGGCAAGGTTCAGCTCAATCCACGCAGCCATCCGGGTCATCCTGTTTTGCCCGATGCGTAGACCAAATGGATGTTGGGAGACCGCTTCCGTCAACCGGTGAAACACTGCGAAGTTTTCACACCAGCCACCAATCAGCGCCGCAAGCCATAAGATGACCCCCGTGCCCGCCGCATAAATAATGGTCCCGGAGGCAAACGGATGAAGTGCCTCATAAACATGCCGGGCGCTTTCCACGGGCAAGTAGTGTTCAGCAAACATCACTCGCCACAGACGCTCCAGGGCGACGGCCCCGATGCACACCGCGGCCACGTTACCGATGGCAGCCGCCAGCTGGGTGCGAGTGATGCGGGCGGTGAAATCTGAAATCTTGCTCCAGCTGGCGTTGCCGGGATTGGTGCGCACAATGCCCGCGAAGGTAGCGGCAGTCGCCGAGGGCTGCTTCGTGGCCAGCACCAGCCCGAACACCTGCAGCAGGATGAAGCTGATTGCGTAGTTGGTCCCGCTGAGAAATCCCTCAACAAAGAGAGGGTAACTATGTTCCACGATGCGCATCTTGAAGGCAGCGGTCAGCACGGTCAGCAGCCCGCCGCCGATGGCCGCAAGCCACATCTGCCAGTATTCCTTACGGCTGTGGGCGATGTAGTGCTCGCCGCTGCGCCCGGTACGCTCCACAGTCTTGCGCGCCAGCAGGTTCAGGTTCTGCTTGAGCAAGGCAGAAACCCGTTTGTCTTCGAGACGCCCTTCGATCAGCTGGTTCAGCAGATTCCGTGCGGCGGTGGAAGGATCAACACCGGGCACGGGTACAGCGCCGAAACTAAGAATCCTGGCCAGCCCGTGCATGCGCATCAGGGCCAGTTCGATACTCCGCAAGTCGAGCACCAGGTCCGCGCTCACTCCGGTGGTTTCCATCCCCAGCCGCACCTGGCCGAGCTCTTTCCGGCAACTGCTGATGGCCGCTTTCCAAACCTCAAAGCGGGGCGCGGCGGTCGTGGCATCCCGGGACTCTGCCAATTTCTGGGTAGCGAAAATCAATTGGTAAAAGGGTGAGTTCTGCACCTCAACCCGGCCCCCACGCTCGCGCATGGCTGCGGTGACGCCCCGGCCGGCGGTACGGGTAGCGATCAGGCATAGTGCCTGCCGCAAATCGCTCTGGAAGCGCGGAGAGGACCGGGGCCCGCCCCCCGTAGCGGGCGGAGTAAGAAGCATGCTCAGGCGGTCAAAGAGAGGCTGCGGCAGGTCGAGGAAGCGCTCGACGTCGCGGGAATGCGCGAACAGCGCGATCATGAGCCGGGAACTGTCCGTTACCGCCATCGCCGAAGGCAGGAGTCGATTGAAGAGACGGCGAAGCCCCTCGGAAAAAACCGCGTGGTGCCGGGGCAACCCCGCCTCTGCCAGTAATGCCACCGAGTCAAGCTGGGAAAGCATGGATTGAAAGGTTTCCTGAAAGTCAATCCGCAGCAAATCGTCGTGCTCCAGCATGCGGATCCAACACACCAGACGCACGTTGAAAGAGCGTTCGCTGGACCCGGTCCAGATGGTGTGGAAGAGGCGCGTGAATGCGGCAGTTTGCGTATCCAGGGTGGCGGAGGCGGAAAATGCTTTGGTCCGCGCGCGCAGCTCGTCTTTGGCACGACCAAACGCGGGCCGCGGCCGCTTATGCCGCCGCAGACGGAGATATTTGCGTATGGATCGGCCCAGTCTCACGTTGCGCCCACTTGATGGTAGCTGCTTTGAACGAGGGGAGAGAAGTGGCTATTTTCTCTGTCCTGACCACAGAGCTAGTTTGCAGGGACAGAATGCAAACAGAGCTGTCCAAATTGGCGGATCAACTTGTTTTCTGACGATGTAACTTGTTGATTGCTTTAAAGAGAGCTTGGCCGAACAAAATCAGGTTGCTTCTGTTGGCCGGCTGCTTACCAAATGGCAACGAGTTTTCGAGTTGCG
>DASRRN010000049.1:0-25750 GCA_035695685.1 Acidobacteriaceae bacterium
TTCTGCGCTGCCACGTTGCGGCGGTCCGTGCGGTCGCATTTGGCGAAAGGGTAGATCGCAGCGGAGGACAGTCCATCCTGAGCCGCAGAAGCTTCCCGCCAGCGCAACCAGCAGCGGGGCGCTGCAGTTTGACCCTGCACCATGGGTTAAGACGAGCCAATCTTCGCCGGCCGACTGTGCCGGCCGATGCAGAAATCCCCGCACGGGTGATTCTCTAGTCGAATCGTCGCGAAACTCCTGGTAGTTGTTCATCTCAAAAAGGCTGCGAGAAACTCCCTGCTCGAAGAGGTCCAATCAGCACACCCCTGGGAGAAAACAGTTTAGCGCTCGGATACGAGACCAGGTCGACAGTATTCTTAAGAAAAGAGATACCGCCGTAGATGTGGTTCTCTTTCTCCCAGAACCGCGGCGATTCCCAGCCGATCTTGTAGGCCGCGGTCATAGACATGCCAGTGAACGCCCGATTGGCTTCGGGTGAAAAATTATTTTTCGTTTTGGCCAGGATCGAGATGGGCATGGTGCAAATACAGAAATCGGCGGTGACCGTCTGCGGCATGCCGCTCCGGGAATAGGCGACCGTTACGCTATTGTCGCTGGTAGTGATCTCTGTCACCGGGCACTCATAATGGATCACGCGGGCAGGCAAGGCGCGGACAAAACCATACGGAATCCGGTCCATACCACCGATGGGCTGAAACATGGTGGCCTGCCAGTCGATTTCTTCCTCATAAAACTCGCCCTTGGAGAGGTCGGCGACCAGGAGTTCGTGAAAGTTCAAAGGCTGGTGGAGCACGTAATTGGACGGTCCGCTTCCCGAGGGTGCTTGTGGCTGGTGAAAAACAACTCTACAATCTTCGCGTGTCAACCTTCCGTACTTGAAAGGACACCTATGCGTTCCATTCGCGGATTCCTCACTGCAAGCGCCGTAGTCTTCTTTGTCCCCGGTCTGGTCCTTGCCCACGGGCAGATGGATAGTTCACGCTCCGTAGCTGGCGGAGGCATTTCCGTCCCGGGCTGGGTGGGACAGGTCGATGCTGGAGCCCAGAAGGCGGGGCAGACGATCAAAGACACCAAGCTGGCCCAGGAAGGGAACGCGCTTCAAGTGACGACAGGCCCCGCCGCAGCCTTCTGGAAACCCTCCGACATGGCAGCCGGCAACTACACTGTGTCTGCCACATTTACCGAGCCAAAATACATGAACCTGAACAACCATCCCCATCCATACGGAATTTTCATCGCCGGCCACGACCTGGGGACCGATATGCACAGCGAGTTATATTGTGAGGCCTACGGCGATGGAAGATTTATCGTGCGCGGGTTTGGACCGGAACCCTTTCAGATGAACGGCCGTGGAGAAGAGAACGGCGCTGTACATAAGGCTGCTGGTCCGGGAGAACCCGTGGAACAGAAGATCGCGCTTTCTGTAAAAGGCGACAAAGTAGAGTGCGCGATCAATGGCGTGGTTGTCGCAAGCTATGAAAAGTCTGCGTTGGTGACTTCGGGAAAGCTCAAGTCCACCGATGGCATCTACGGGATTCGCTTCGCCCACAACACAGAAGGCACGGTCGCCGGTCTTAAAATGACCAAGCCTTAGAACAATGTTTCTCACCGTGCCTAAGAGCAGAGGCGGAGGACGGCGGGGCTCGCGAGAAGTGTGTGAGAGCTCAGTCCCGCAGGGACGGTACAATCTATAGCCCGGCACGGGAGTGCCGGGTAGGCTTTATTCGTTGCGCAAGGTCGTCGCGGGATCGGCCGAAGCAGCCCTTTGCGCGGGCAATAATCCCGCCACAGCGCCCACGATCAGCAGGGCAGTGAGAGCTATCAGGACAGAGGGAACCACGTCCACTCCGAACGCCGCGAAGCTGTGTTTAAGCGTCGAAGTAACAAAACCGGATATGATCAGCCCGATTGCCAGACCCATGGTGACCCAAGTGAGCGCGCTCTTCACCACCAGCCCGACCACTTGGCCTCGCTGGGCGCCAAGTGCCATCCGAATACCAAACTCGTTCGTACGCTGTACAGTCACATAGCTAATCAGTCCGTAGATGCCGATCAGAGCGAGCAGGAGAGCCAATCCGGAAAAAGCGGTAAGCAACCAAACAATCAGGCGCCGAGACGCAAGCGAAGCGTTCACCCGCGACTCCAGGGAACCGATATCAAAAATTGTCTGCGTTGAATCGGCAGCGGTGACGGCCCGCCGGAGGACCTCGGTAAATAGATACGGGTCGCCCTGTGTGCGCACTATGAAACTGGCCCCACCCCAGGGTAACTGCGAATAGGGATAATAACGCATACCATCCCCGGAATCCTCTTCGAGAGAGCTGGAGCGAACATTCCCAACTACACCAATGATCGTAGTCGGCGTGCCCGGGCCCATGACCGATTTCAGCCTCTTACCTATCGGGTTCTCATTTGGCCAATACTTATGGGCAAGCTTCTGGTCTATTACGACCACAGGCTCGGTATGGGCACGATCGTCGTTGGTGATCCATCTTCCCGCGAGCAAAGGTATCTGCATCACCTTCAGATAGTCCGCACTCGCCGTGGCGTTCTGGCTGTGCGGTCCGGGATCATTCCCCGTCTCCGGCCTTCCTTCGATATGAAACGAACTTGCCCCGCCCTGATTGCTAAACGGCAGCGATGAGGTGGCGGCGGCCGCCTGTACTCCGGGCTGATTTGCGAGATTGTTCAAGATAGTCGTCACAAAGGCTTCTTGACGCTCTTGATTGTTTTTATAGGCAGCGCCGGCATAGTACACGGTGCCCGCGAGAATGCCCCTCGGATTGAATCCAGGATCGACCTGCTGCAGCTGCCTCAGGCTGGCGATAAACATGCCGGCCCCGGTCAGGAGCACAAAAGCCAATGCCACTTCTCCGATCACGAATAAGCTGCGTAACCGCTGCTTTTCCTGCGATGCGGTCATCATCCTTCCGCTGCCTTGCAAACTCAAATTTGGTTGCAGGCGGGTCAGTTTTACCGCTGGCCCAACACCGCAGATCAAAGCAGTCAGTAATCCTACCCCGGCGGTAAAGATCAGTACTCCCCATGAGGTCTTGACCGTATATCCCTGTGCCAGGCTGTGTGGAACCATCCAGAGCAGCGCATTGCCAAATGTCCCTCCCAACGCGATCCCGATAACCGTCGCAAAGCTTGCGAGGAGCAGGGCTTCGCTCAGCAGCTGCCGCACTAAGCTCCCCACGCTCGCGCCCATCGCTGTGCGGATGGCAAATTCCCGGATGCGGCTCGAAGTTCGCGCAAGGAAGAGCCCGGCAACATTCGCCGAAGCGATCAGCAACACCAGCACAACCACCCCAAAGAGCACATAGAGAGGCCGGCGGAGCGGGCCGGCGGCAAATTCGGTAAGCGGCACCGCAGCTAGGCCCCATCCCCCTTGTTGAAGAAATTGCCCAAACCCTTTGTTGCGCAAATTTTCCTCGCGTACCTTCGCGGCGAGACCGGCATTCAATTCAGCAAGTGTCACCTGCGGCCGGAGCCGGATGACGCCGGTGTAGTTTTCATTGAGAAGATTCCCAGGTGCGAACTCTTGTGGCGGTAACCCCATAGGCGTCCATATAGCTGTTCCGCGCGGCCAGTCGAAATCGCTTCGCATGACTCCCACGACGCGATACGCTGTCTGATCGAGCGTCAGAGATCGGCCAATGACATTTCGGTCGCCGCCGAAGACACTCTGCCACAAGCCATAGCTCAAAATGGCGACCTGGTTGGCAGCGGGATGATCTTCTTCTGGTGTAAAGGTCCTGCCGAGAATCGGCCTCGCCCCGAAAACATTGAACCATTGCCACGACACTTGGGCGCCGTCAAAATGTTCGACAGTACCATCATGATCGGTGTTGTATGCGACAGAACGCTCGATGGCAGCGCTCTCGACCTGGTGGGTCAGAGAAGCAGCATCTGCATAGTCCGGAACCGAGACTACCGGAAAATCCAGACCCAGGCGTGCATAGCGCGCACGCATCACCGCTAAGCGCTCGGGCGCATCCATTCCTGAGGGATGCATCAACACAGCATCGATGACGCTGAAGATGGCAGTGTTAGCCCCGATTGCCAACGCCAGAGTCACAATCGTCGTGACCGTGAAACCGGGTTGTTTACTCAGTCGTCGCAGTGCCAGGCGAAGATCAGCAAGTAAGTTCATACGCCGCCTCTCAAGAGACTACTCGCACGTGACTTGCCATTCCCTCAGCCGCTAAACATTAGAAAAATGCGGAACTCCCCGCGCGCGAATTGTCCAAATTGTCCAGCTTTGCAACCAACTGTCCGCTTTCGGACATGCATGGAGCCAAAGAGGACCTGCCGCTCAGTGCGCGATCGCCAGCTCCTCTTCGAGGAGCTGCTTGTGGAACAGATCCGCGTAGTACCCATTCCTGGCGAGTAACTCGTCATGCGTCCCCAGTTCCACGATGCGGCCCGACACCAGCACCGCAATCCGGTCAGCGTGACGAACCGTCGATATCCGGTGCGAGATAAAGAGGGTGGTGCGGCCCTGCATCACGCGTTGCAGTTCACCCAGGATCTGCTCCTCCGTGTAGGTGTCGACGCTGGAGAGAGCGTCGTCGAGGATCAGGATGCGAGGGTTGCGGATGACGGCGCGGGCAATCGCTGTGCGCTGTTTTTGCCCTCCGGAGAGGGTGATGCCCCGCTCGCCCACCGTGGTGGCCAGGCCGGCAGGAAACTCTTCAAATTCGCGGCGAATGTGCGCGGCTTCAGCAGCCTGGAGCACCTCGCTATCGGTGGCCCAGGGAGCGCCAAAGGCGATGTTTCCGCGAATCGTCTGGCTGAATAGAAAAGTCTCCTGGGGAACGAAGCCAATGTTCGAGCGCAGCACTTCGAGCGGATAATCGCGAATAGGGCGTCCGTCAATCAAGACACTTCCCGGGGTCGCGTCATAAAGCCGCGGGATCAGGTTGACCAGGGTTGATTTCCCTGAGCCGGTTGGCCCCACAATTGCCACACTGCTCCCTGCCGGGATCTTGAGTGAGAGCGAGTGCAGCACCTCGGAGCGGCCTGAGTCCGAGCCGGAGTAAGAAAAGTCCAGGTTCCGAAACTCGATGTCGCCCTGCAGTTTCAGGTCGCTGGGAATGGTGGCGTCGGCCTCAGCATTGTCGATCGTGGGCTTATCCGATAGCAACTCATCGATGCGCACCACCGAAGCAGTGCCCCGCTGCCACAGGTTTACCACCCAGCCGAGTGCGATGACGGGCCAGGTGAGCATAACCATATAGGTATTAAAGGCGACGAAATCCCCAATGCTGATGCGGTGTGTCAGCACTTCATGCCCGCCCACCAGGAGGGTGATGGCCAAGGCGAGTCCCAACACGAACTCAAGCGTCGGCCAGAGCATGCCCATGAGTTGAACCAGGCGGAGCCCACGGCGGATATTCTCCTTATTAGATTTTTCAAAGGCCGCAATTTGAGCTTTTTCCTGGGCGAAGGCGCGGACCAGCCGGGCGCCGGAAAAATTCTCCTGGGCCTGCGCGGAAATCTCGGAGTACATGGCTTGAATGCGTTCGAAGCGCTCATGAATTTTGCGCCCCAATGCCTGCACCAGAATGCTGACCAGGGGCAGCGGGACCAGCGCCACTAGGGTCAGCCAGGGGCTGATGCGGAGCAGGAAGTACAAAGCGCCGATCGAAAACAAGACAGTGTTTGCGCTGTACATGATGGCCGGCCCCAGCAACATGCGCACCGCGTTCAGGTCATTGGTCATGCGGGCCATGATGTCGCCCGTCCGATGTTGCTGAAAG
Source organism: Acidobacteriaceae bacterium (assembly GCA_035695685.1). GTDB lineage: Bacteria > Acidobacteriota > Terriglobia > Terriglobales > Acidobacteriaceae > PALSA-350. The sequence continues at coordinate 5,766 of DASRRN010000049.1, forward strand.
TAAGCTGCCGGCTGCCGTTCCAGATGACGGAAGAGATCGTTGCGCAGGTCAAACTCAATCTCGCGGGAAATGCCGATGATGATCCAGCGGGTGAGGAAGAGGAAGACGCCCTTGGCTGCGGAGATGGCGACCAGCAGTCCGGCATAAAGCAGTATCTTTTTTTGCGTGACGCCCTGGTTCAGGTCATCAATGGCGACGCGGATCACCTGGGGGAAAAAGATCCAGATGATATTCGCAATTACGGCGGAGAGCCCGCCCCAGACAAAGTCACGGCGATAACGCCGCAAATAGGGCAACAGGGGCCGAAGCGTCGCAAGCATGCTGGCTTTATTCTAAACATCTCAAGTGGGCGTACGTAGCAGCATGTAAGCGCCGGCGAGGGCAAATAGCATGTCCGGAGACCAGGCCGCCAGCAGCGTGGGCAGGAAGTTCACGTTGCCCAGCTGTTGAAACGTTAGATTCACCACCCAGAAGGCGATTGCCAGGCCGATGGCCGTGGCGATGCCGGTGAGTGACCCGCGTTTGCCCATGGTCAAGGCGAAAGGGATAGCCAGCACTGCCATGACCAGGGTAATCAGCGGATAGGCGAGTTTGATATTGAGCTGAATACTGAGCGGCTTGGTCTCGAAACCGCTCTGCCGCAGGTCGCGGATGTAGCGCTGCAGCTCACCGAAGGTCATCTCCTTGGACTGAAGGGCTTCCTTCTTGAAATATTGGGGTCGCTCGTTGATCTCCGGATAGGTTTCGACGCTGAACTGGCTAAAGCTGCTGACCGCTTCACCATCGAACCGGCGCTCCCACCCGTGTTCAAAGACCCATTGCTGCAGTTGTGGCTCCCAGTGGACACTGGAGGCAAAGATGCGGCGCGAAAGAGAGAAATTCTCCGGGTTGAATTCGAAGACGGTTAGGTTGGCGAAGCGGTCCTCGTCTGGATCGAAGAACTGGTAATAGAAAATGCGGCCTGGCTTGCCCGGCTCCTGGCGTCCGAAGATCCACTTCTGGTCGGGGCGGAGAAAGGTTTGCGCGGGCCTGTTCTTGATCACGCTGCGCAGGGCCTCCTGACGCCGGTTCGCCCCGGGCAGGTAAGACTCATCAAAAAGGAAGAGGGCCACGGCGATCACGGCCGAGACCACCAGGATAGGTACCATCACCCGGTAGAGGCTGATGCCGGTAGCCTTCATGGCCGTGAACTCATTGGTCCGGGTGAGCACCCCAAATGTGACCAGCACCGCAACCAGCACCCCCAAGGGTGCGATGTTGTAGACCATGCTGGGCGTGAGGTTGATGAGATATTCGCCTACCGTGACCAGCGGAGTACGGTTGCGGATAATGTCGCCGAGCAACTCAAAGAAGGTAAATACCAGCATCAGCAGAACAAAACTGGCCAGCACCAGGAGGAACGTGGTCAGAAATTCGCGCAACACATAGTCGTCGAGAATGAGGGGAAAGCGCCCGCGCTCGTGCGTGGCGCGATCTTCCGTGCTGCGCTCACTTCTTGGAGTCAGCAGCTGCGTGCTCTTGAATCGGCTAACGATCGCCGCGAAGTGTGTGCCCAACGCCCCTCCTCCCACTGCCATTTGCCGCAACAGGAGCAGGCCGAAGAAGGCGAAAAGTATGTTTGCCGCCCAGACCCCGGCAAAGACGGGTACCTTACCCTCGCGCGCCAGCGAATTCCCAATTAACGAGAGGAAGTAGTAAATGAAAACCAGGGCGATCGTCACCACAAAACCAGCACTCTTGCCCCCTCGCCGTGAGGAGAGGCCGAGCGGAATCCCGATAAGCATCAAAACCAGGCAGGCCGCTGGATAAGCAAACCGCTTGTGGAGTTCGATCAGGTAGGTTTTGCCCCCGGGTCCTTTGGTGTGCTCGTAGAGCACGCGGTTGCTCATGGCGAGAATAGGCGTGTCGTTACGGCCGATGTGCGCGTCTTCCTGTGTGCCGATGGTCAGGGGCAGTTCCGATTCTACGAAGGTAGAAACCTGATACTGGGGTGCCCCGTTGTTGCTCACTATTTCGTGCTCGGTTCCATTACGCAGACGCATAAGGATGGTGTGAGCACCGCTGTCGACAACTACGGCTTCCTCGGCCGTTGTGACCTTGGGCGCGACTGGATCACTCAGGTCGGCGAGGAAGATACGCTGCCATCGCGACGCTCCAGTGCCGGCGCGGATATCCTGCACGTACAGTACATAATTCTTGAAGTCTTCATAGAATACCCGCGGCTCTATTTCGAACGAGGCCTGTTGGTCTTTGAGCGAGCTCTCGATCTTTAACAGGGCCGCAGTCGCCTTCGGTGCGATATAGAGCGAATCAGCCAGCGATATACCCCAGCCAACAATCGCGACTACCGAGACTACTCGGACAAAGAACCAGACCCCGATTCCCACCGCCCGCATGGCGGTAACTTCACTGTCGGCGGCCAGCCGGCTAAGGCCCAGCAGGACACCCACCAACACAGCCATGGGAATGGTAAGGCTCAGGGTGTTCGGCAGCATGAACAGAAAAATCTTGGCCACGCTACCCAGAGACGCGCTGTTGCGCGCTGCCATTTCCAGCAGTTGCCCGAGATACTTCATGAAGAGGATGAAGGTGAAGAGTGCGCCCCCAAGAAGGGCGTGCGACAACACTTCATGCCAGATGTAACGGGTAAAAAGGCGCACAGGGGATTCCGATCTTCTGGATACAGTCTAGAGCATCCCGCTCCTGCCGGGGTGCAGTTAGAGAAGCGGCGCTGTCACCTCAACACCTGTTGTGACAATTCCACCTGGGGAGTTCAGTTCCGCAAGGGAAGGCCAGAAAAGAGCCAAAGAAGTAGTCCTGGGCCGAGGCGGCCGAAAGTAGTTCAGGACGTTAAGCCTTGGGTGACTCGGACCGATGGGAGGAGTCCCGAAGGGACGGCCTGAAAATAGCCCAGGACGTAGTTCCTTAAGCGCTAACTCGTTTGGGATGTTTTTCTTCAAAACTCCCACAAAATCGTCATCCTGAGCGGAGCGCTTCACAGATTTATTGCGTGAGACCGCGCTTGATGGCGCGGAGTCGAAGGACCCCGAGGATGCTTATCTTGCCTATGCCGTTCGGAGCTTTTCAACCACCCAAGCCCGCGTACAGGATCTTGCTGCGGTCCCACCTGATGGTCACGGGTACATTTTTTCATGCGCTGTAATCATCTTCCATCCCCAGATCTGTGCAAGGTCTTTGAACTCGGGATTGATAGTGCGAATGAGGTTGAGCTTGTTTTCGCGCCGCCAGCCTTTGAGTTGTTTTTCCCGAGCGATGGCTTTGCGAATGTCTTCATAACCCTCAAAGTAGAGCAGGCGCTTGCAGCCATAGGCCGCAGTGAAGCCTTCCCACGTGCCCTCCTTATGTTGCATCACGCGCAGATATAGGTTGCTGGTGACGCCAATGTAAAGCGTGCCCTTATGGCTTCCGAGAATGTAGATGTAGCTGCCGGACATGGCAAGATGCTAGCAGTTCTTGTTCTCGTCCCAGGGAAAGACCGTGGCGGGTCCGTCCGGCGCGGTTTCGGTGGTTGAAAAGCTCCGAACGGCATAGGCACGACAAGCATCCTCGGGGTCCTTCGACTCCGCGCCATCCAGCGCGGTGTCGCGCGATAAGTCTGTGAAGCGCTCCGCTCAGGATGACGATTTTGTGGGAGTTTTGAAGAAAAACATTCCAGACTTCGCGATACGGAAAATTGCCGGCGAACTTTAAGTTAGCGCTTATGGGCCTGCGGCCCACCCAAGGTGATGAAAAACGCTCTCTGTCCAGTAACCGCTCTCCATGGAAGCTTCGCCGTCCCCTTGTCATCCCGACCGAAGCGTAGCGGAGGGATCTGCAGTTCCGCAGACCTTTCTTGGAAATGTTTTTCGACAGAGCGGAGGGATCTGCAGTTCCACTTTCCCACAAGCGAATCCGTTTTAGTTACGAATATCCGCCATCAACTCATCGACTATCCGCTGCTCGTCGCCGGTCAAGGGCAGCAAGGGCATTCTCGGCCGTCCGCCGTAGTATCCGTTCAGATCGAGCGCATACTTCACGCCCGGAATTCCCATCTTCCCGGCAATTTCAATTCCTGCCTGAGCAATTCGCTGCTGCTTTTCCGCCGCCAACACTGGATCCTTCTCCGCCCACGCCGTGTAGATTTCACAGCACGCTTGTGGAGCACAGCTTGCGAGCGCGATAACACCCCCTGTGGCCCCGGCTTCGAGCGACGGGTAGAAGGTCTGCGCGGAACCGCAGAGCAACTGGAAGCCCACTTCTTTGGTACGGGTCTTCAATGGAGGCCGGGGTGGTGCCGCAGCAAGCGCCGTGGCGCCGGATACAAGCTGACCTGCGGCTACGAAGGTCCCCTCTCCGTTGCCTTCCTGCTGAACCGCCTTAGGGGAGAGCATCCTCGACGTAACTGCCGCAAAGACCGGGGTTACCGTGACCGTCCGCTTTTTGGCTGAGCGCGTGGCTTTGACCAACTCTCCGATCCGCTCCACGTTCCCGCTCGAGTCCTTCATGCCCACAATATTCGGATGCATGGCCAGCTCGGCGACTACCTCAATCGGCAAGTCGTAGGCGGTGCAACTTGGCACGCTGTAGAGAAGGACGGGCAAGGGAGAACGGTCGGCGACCGCCTGGTAGTAGGTCAGCATCTCCCGGTTCCGCATTTGTTTTCGGTAGTAGTGCGGAGTGCGCACCAGGATGGCATCGTATTCGACCTGGGCAGCATAATCCGCAAGGCGGAGGGTCTCAATGACGCTTTCCCGGCCCACGCCCGCCAACAGGACCTTTTCTGGCGCAGTTGCATTCCGTGCCACGAGCAGCGCCTCTCGCGACTCTTCGTCACTCAGCATGACCGCCTCGCCGGTCGAGCCCAGCAATACCATCCCACTCATTGGGGTCAGGGAGTAGCGATCCATGTTCGCTTCCAGCTTGCGCCAGTAGGGGCGCCCGTCGGGATAGAAACAGGTCGTTACAGCAGCAAAAACACCTTCCAGCAGCATGCTTTTATTGTATTCCCGAGCGGCAAATGCGACTTTAGGCCGGGATTTCTCCGCCCAGTGGCGAATTAGAGCCATTGGACGGCTCAGGCAAAGGAGGGGGAAACCGCTGAACTATAATGTAGGAAGCGGAGATCAGGGTCCTTCTTGATGCAGACCGTAATAAGAAGTCTGGCCGACGATGGCGCCGCTCAATTCATCGGGGAAGGAATCCGGCCAAATGGCGACAGGAAACGTTGCCGTCGGAGCACCCGGAGCGGGTAGCTCAGCGGCACTACAGACGCCAACATCCATCAAACGGATCATTAATGACTTCAGCATCCAAGTAGCGACCGTAAACGGGTCCGGGTCGCAATCTGCCAATCTGGTGCTGCTCAAAAGCATTTTCGGGATGGGCATCCCGGTTAGCGGAAAGAACCTTTTCCCCTCCAATATCGCGGGCTTACCGACCTGGTATACCATCCGCGCCAGCAAACAGGGATACGTCGCACGCAGAAGAGAAATAGAACTGCTGGTGGCGATGAATGCCGAGACGGCACGCGAAGATATTCTCTCCCTGCCTGCCGGCGGCGCCGCCATCTACGATGAGAGCTTGAACCTCAAGCAGTATCGCGATGATGTCATCTGCTATCCGGTTCCTTTCGACAAGCTCACGGCTGCGGCGTGTCCTGAGGCCAAGCTGCGCAAACTAGTGCGCAACATGATCTATGTGGGCGTGGTGGCGCAGTTGCTCGCTATAGATCTCACTGAGGTCGAGAAGGCCGTGCGGCGCCAGTTCGCCAAGAAGCAGAAGGCCGCCGATCTGAACTGGGGAGCCATCAAGGCCGGCTTTGATTTCGCGGTCAGTTCCTTGACCAAGCAAGATCCTCTGCTGCTCGAGCCCATGCATGCGACTGAGGGCAAGATCATCATCGATGGGAACGCGGCTGCCGCCCTGGGCGCGATGTTCGCCGGGGTCACGGTGGTGACTTGGTATCCCATTACTCCTTCCTCTTCGGTGGTGGAAAGTCTCATCGATTACATGAAGAAATACCGGGTCGAGGAGAATGGCAAGGCGACTTTCGCGATCGTTCAGGCGGAAGACGAACTCGCCGCGATTGGCATGGCGCTGGGCGCCGGCTGGGCGGGCGCACGGTCTATGACCTCCACTTCCGGTCCAGGCATTTCCCTGATGGCGGAGTTTGCCGGCCTCGGGTATTATGCGGAGCTACCCGGGGTCATCTTCGACATTCAGCGGGTCGGTCCTTCCACCGGTATGCCGACGCGCACCATGCAGGGCGACTTGCTGTCGATTGCCTACCTTTCCCACGGTGACACCAAGCACGTCATGCTACTCCCCGCTTCCGTCACCGAGTGCTATCAATTCGCGATGGAGGCTTTCGACCTCACCGAACAATTGCAGACTCCCGTCTTTGTTCTGTCCGACCTCGACATCGGCATGAACAACTGGATGTCGGACCCATTCGTCTATCCTGAAAAGCCCTTTAAGCGGGGCAAGGTTCTCACCCGCGAAGATCTGGATCGGCTGGGTGGATTCGAACGTTATAAAGACGTGGATGGAGACGCGATACCATACCGCACCTTGCCGGGAACCGACCATCCCAAGGCGGCCTACTTTACCCGTGGCAGCGGCCACAACGAGAAGGCGCTTTATACCGAGCGCCCGGATGAGTATCAGAGCCTGATGGAGCGCCTGGACAGGAAGTTCGAGAACGCGCGGACCCTGGTGCCTCCGCCGGAAGTGGTGCAGACAGGTAAATCCAATATTGGACTCATTGCTTTCGGCAGCTCTGATTTCGCGGTGCGCGAGAGCCGCGATCAGCTGAGAAAAGAGTACGGGCTCGAAACCGACTATCTTCGCTTGCGGGCCTTTCCCTTTTCGCCCGAAGTACATGCCTTTGTGGCCGCCCATCCACGGGTTTACGTGATCGAGCAGAACCGCGACGGACAAATGTTCAGCCTGCTCAAACTCGACCTGCCTGCTACCGAGGTCGTCAAACTGAGAAGCATCCGCCACTTTGACGGCTTGCCACTTGACGCGCGCACCGTGACCGACAAGCTGGTCCTCCAGGAGGAGATTTAATGGCGACGACTGTAAGCAATCCACCGGTAGCTCCCGGTCCCAAGAAGAACCGCCTGGGTCTGCAGGTGTTGGATTACCGCGGGAGCAAGACTACCCTCTGCGCCGGTTGCGGACACAACGCGATTTCCGAGCGCATCGTCGATGCCATGTACGAGATGGGGGTCCAGCCCGAACGGGTGATGAAGCTCTCTGGTATCGGCTGCTCCTCGAAAACGCCGGCCTATTTCATGAACAGAGCTCACAGCTTCAACGCCGTACACGGCCGCATGCCGTCGGTCGCCACCGGGGCGCTCCTGGCCAATCACACCATGATGGGGCTTGGCGTCAGCGGGGACGGGGACACTGCTTCCATCGGCTTCGGCCAGTTCGCTCACCTCATGCGGCGCAATCTCCCGTTGATCTATATCATTGAGGACAATGGTGTTTACGGGCTCACCAAGGGTCAGTTCTCGGCTACCGCCGATATTGGTTCGACGCTCAAAACCGGGGTCGTCAACGACCTGCCGGCTATTGACACCTGTGTAATGGCGGTTGAGCTGGGCGCGACCTTCGTCGGCCGCTCCTTCTCGGGGGATAAAAAGCAGCTGCTGGCTATGCTCAAGGCGGCGATCGCCCATCGCGGCACGGTCATGCTTGACGTCATTTCACCCTGCGTCACGTTCAACGACCATGAGGGTTCGACCAAGAGCTACAAGTATGTGCAGGAGCACGAAGAGGCGGTGAACGAGATTGGTTTCGTCCCGTCGTTCGAAGACATCTCGATCGATTACGACCCGGGCACAACCTTTGACGTGGAAATGCACGACGGATCCCACATGCGGTTGCGCAAGCTCCACCAGGACTATGACCCGACCAATCGGATTGACGCGGTGACCACCCTGATGCAGGCGCATCAGCAGGGCGAGGTTTTAACCGGCGTCTTCTACGTAGATACCACCAAGCCCAGTTTCACCGACATGTTGAATCTGGTGGACGAACCACTCGCCACTCTCCCCGAGTCGCGCGTTCGCCCCTCGCGCCAGGTACTCGACCAGATCATGCAGAGGCTTCAGTAGTCCCGTAGAGCCAAAGGCCTCCAGGTAAATTTGACATCAAGTTACCTGGGGGCAGTGTCTTTTGGACAGAGTGGGTACTATTTAATGCAACAATAATTGTTCACCTATCCCCTAAAAGTTGTATCATCAGCTGGTTTATCCAAACAGAGCAAGGGGATAGGATGCGTAAGAATTTCCTACGAGGGATTTATCTGTCGGTCGTGGCGATAAGCACTCTGGCGCTCGCCAGCGACCATTTGGTCGTCCCCAAATTTGCTCCTGAGATTACCAAAATGGACGTCTGGGTCGGGACCTGGGAGTCCGAGACCCAGGTGATGACGACGCCCTACAGTGAAGCCGCCTCGGTGACCTCTGAGATGACCTGCAACTGGTCGCCCCATCATGGCTTTATCCTTTGCGACCACCTGATGAATGGCCCCACCGGCGTCAGCAACAGTTTGTCCGTTTATACCTATGACGAAGCCGCCAAAACCTACAAATTCTTTGGGGTCGACAAAGACGCGTCGCCGCGGGAAGTACCGATGCAGGTCAAGGGGAACATCTGGAGCTTCGGCACCGAGGTGCAGAACCAGGACAAGACCATCATGTTCCTGACCAATGACGAGTTCCTTTCCGATAAGGTCATGCACTTCCGGACCGAGTTCAGCGAAGACAACGGCCGGAACTGGAAAGAACTGAACCAGGGGCAGCTCACCAAAATCGGCTAGCCCAAAATCGGATCGTTAGACGAAGTCGATTTCAAACACATAGCCACTGTTAGGGCTGTGGGTGAGCTCGAAGCCTGGCGGTCCAACTCCCGCATCGCAACTGATCAGGGTGCCGTTGTGCATAGCCAGGCCGTGCGGGTCGGCCGATCCCTCGATAAATTCTGCCGTCTCCAGCGCCTGCCCGGTAGCTGCGTCGTATTTAACCAGGCCCGGTGTGGTGGTGTGGGTGAGCTTTCCGTCCTGCTCGACGTAGCGGTCCACATCCGAGGTGCCCGTCACCATCCAGATGGATCCGTTGTCCCAGGCGATCCCGTGCCAGCGCGCAGTAGTGATGGGGATCATGAATTCTGGTTCCCAGGTCTTTGGGTCAACCCGAAGGATGCCACGGAGACGGTTGGCCACAATCCACAGTTTGCCTTCATGCCACATCAGGCCATGGCAACCGCCCCCATTATCGGCTGGACCTAGCGGGATCTGCCGGTGGGAGACCGTCCTGGAATTCATGTCGGTCTGATAGATGCCCTCCGGGCCGCCGTTGGCGCCCATCCAGATACAGCCATCGCCGTAGGCCATGCCGCTGGTGTTACAGGATTCGGAAAGCACCGTCTTGAGGAGTTTGCCGTTCCAGTCCAGCAGCCAGCAGGCTTCCGGCGAGCGCTTGGCGTCTTTGCCGTAATTCTGCGCCTTCTGCTCCGCGACCCATAGACCCTCCGGCGCGATGGCCACCGCATTAGGAAAGCCTGGCGGAGCTTTGAAGAGGGTCTTGGTCTTGACCTTGCGATGCGGCAGCTCACGTTTCGGTGGTGGAGGCGCCGCGTCCAGATGCTGTGATTGACCTTGCCCCCACGCAAGATTGGTCATCAGACCGGCACTCAGGCCGAAACCCGAGATTAGAAATTCTCTTCTCCTTATGTCCATTTCTGTCCTCTCGTTATTGGCCATCGGGTAAGGCGAAGACGTAAAGCTGCTGGCCGCTATCCGGGCGATGCACTTCGGTCAGGATCACGTTGGGCATGTTTTCCGGGCTTCCGCCGCCGAGGCCGGTGGTGACTGCAATGTACTGCTTGCCGTCGATGCTGAACGAGACTGGATAGCCCTGCACCGTAGTGCCGAGCTGGGTCTCCCACAAAATCTTTCCGCTGTTTGCATCCACTGCTTTAAACGTCCGGTCGTAGTCCCCGACAAAGGCGATGCCGCCAGCGGTCGAAAGAACGGCCGTCAGGAACGGCGCCCTCTGTTGGAAGGACCAAACCTCCTTCATTGTCCTGGTGTCGTAAGCCGCGAGCTTGCCCATGTTGCCATTGGTGCCCGGCATCTCATAAACCCGCACTGCGGCGGCGACCCCGCCCGATCCTGTTTTCCTCTCGACATCGTGTCCGTTCAGTTCGTTGCAGCTCTGGGATAGCGGAATGATGAGCAGGTCGTTGGGCGCATAGTAGCTCATCGCCTGCCAGTTGTGGCCGCCCTCCTCGCTGGGGCAGGATTGAATCCACTCATTCGTCCTGGCGTTGGCGATGTCGTCGCGATACGTCGGCACACCCGTTTTCGAGTCGATGCTGGAGAAGACATTCTGCAGTACGGTTTCTTTGTAATCGAGAAACTTGCCATTTGTCCGGTCCAGTTTCCACAGGATGCCGGCCTTACCGATCGTCATGACTGTTTTCTGCGTGCCCTGTGCACTGGCATGGTCGATCAGAACCCGCTCGAAGACCTCGTCGAGATCCAGCGATTCACCAGGCGAGTGGCTGTGATACCACTTCAGCTTGCCGGTGTCGGGATCGAGTGCGACGGTGGAGCTGGAATAGAGCGCGGCCCCGTTCCCGGTGCCGCGGCTTGCCCGCATCCAGGGCTTGGCCTGGGCCACACCCCAGTAGGTGAGATTGAGTTCGGGATCGTAGGTGCCTGCGATCCAGGTCTCGCCGCCCGCGCGATACAGGTCGTCCAGTCCGTTCCAGGTGTCGCCACCCGGAGTGGATTTGAGGGCGACGGTGGTGAAGCGCCAATCCTGCACGCCGGTCTCGGCGTCGAATGCGGTGATGGCGCACTTCTCGGTTCCGTAAGCACTGCAGCCGGTAAGGCCGGCCAGCACTTTACCGTGAATGACCATCACGCCGCCGGTCTGGTTGTGTCCCTTGCTGCCAATCGCCACCTTCCAGGCGAGTCTGCCACTGCGCGCGTCCAGCGCGACCAGATGTGCATCAGTGGTAGCCACAAATACTTTTTCCTGGTACAGAGCGAGGCTGCGATTGCCGCCGTAGAGGTAGGGAGATCTTGGTCCGATGCGGTTTTCCCAGATCAGTTTGCCGGTTTTGGCGTTGAGCGCCTGCACTATGTTGTCGGTGTTGGACAGGAACATGATGCCGTCATGCACGATGGGCGTGACTTCATTGGCGCCCCCCTCGTTCATCGCCCAGGCCCATTTGAGCTGCAGGTTTTTCACGTTGGCCGCGTTGATCTGCTTGAGTGGGCTGAAGCTCCAACCGGGATAATTGCGACGAAACATAAGCCAATCGCTATCCGGTGGATGATTCAGCATTGCGTCCGTCACCGGAGAGTAGTGGGCAACCTGTCCAGCAACGGTGAGTCCGCTGCGCATCGGGGGCGGCGTCTCTGCTCGCCGAGCGAGACCGCCCGGCATCTGGCCATTGGCAACGTTGCCGATCTTGACCTCGGTATCCGCAGTGAACGGTTTGCCGCCCGCAGTTGCTCCATTGGCCTCGAGGAGGAAGGCCACGATGTTCTGATAAGTCTGGTCGCTTAGGCTTCCGCCCTTGCCCAGAGGCATGGCCGCATGGAGATAGTCGTAGAGTTCCCGTGTCGAGCGGTCACCCCAGGACTTGAGAAAGTTGCCACCAGCCAGGGATGGGGCTTCGCCGCCGCCGGCCAGGTTTTCGTGATGACAGGCGGCGCAAGCGGCGGAGTAATCGGTATGGCCTTGTGCAGCTTGCCCCGCAGTGAAAGGGCCAATGTCCTGCTGGGCGGCCGCGCTGCAAGTCCATAGGGCAAGGGCGCTCGCCGCCAACGCAAACCTTCTTGGCATTTTTCTCTCGCGCTGATCAGCGTAACTCATGGGTCAGGCCTACAGCGGAAAAGTTTAGGGACCAGGGGCATGGCTCTACATGGTGCGGAAAATCCGTACATTTAAGAAATTAAGATGGTGGCGTTAGGGGGTGTGTGAGAACCGGATTCCAAACTCCAGTCCCGCAGGGACGGCTGAGCTTAGCCCAGGACGCTAGTCCTGGGTTGGATTTGAAAGGATGACCCAGCCTGTCCCGGCGGGACTCAATTCCTAAATCCCGGTTCTCACGCGTGCCCTTTCGCCCGTCCGTAATCATTTGGGAATGAATGCGGCTGAAGCCATGCCCTTCGTTCTCACTTGCTCTGCGGCGCAGGCATGATCCAGCCCCAAAGATCACCCTCGGGTGCCTTGCCGCTATCGATCTCCACGTAAAGAGCGCCCTTGCGCAGGGCAGTGAGCTGGCTGGGACTGAGTTGCATCGTGCCGCTCAACGTCCCACTCGTAGCGGGAGAGATAGTGAGATTCCCGATGACCGGTCCGCGCACCCCGGGTAGCGAGCCCATGGCCAGGTGCGCAGCGGTAGGCGCGCCGAGTAGTCCGCTGAAAGAGCCCTGGAGCGTGAGTTTGCTGTGCTCAAGTGTCGCAGTGACTGTGCCGTAACCCGAACTGTCGGCGCGCGTGCCGACCAGCCGTGGCCCCGGAGAAAGCCGGAATGTGATGGTGGACGACGGATTGGCGCCGAGCAGTGCAGCCAGCATGCAGGCGCCAAGCAGGAAGCTAGCTTTCCTCTCCACTGTGCTCAGGACTTGACCCGGGCTCAGGAAAGTCAGTGTCCGCATCTTTGAGCAGTTCATCCTGATCCCGGTGACCTATCTGGTCCTGCAAATTGGACCTGCCGTCGGAGGGGGTGCTGGTGTCTTCTTCTTCCGCTCCCTTGTGGAGATCGCTGTCTGGGTGTTGTTCTTTTGGCATGGTCTTTGAGAGATGAAGGTTTCGCTCACGAAGTTGTCCTCAGGGCCGGAGATACTCCGGCCCTGAGCCGTTTTGGACTATAAGGCCGCGGTTACAGCCTTCACTTCTGTGTAGTTGTGAAGCACTTCCTCGCCCATCTCGCGGCCCCAGCCGGATTGCTTATATCCGCCAAAGGGCAGGGAAGCGTCGAAGACGTTGTGGCAATTGATCCAGACGGTTCCGGAGCGAATGCGCCGCGCCATCTTGTGGGCGGTGCTCAGGTCGCGGGTCCAGACGCTGGCGGCGAGCCCATAGACGCTGTCATTCGCCTCCCGTGCCATGCGATCCAGATCGGCATCCGAGAATGACTCGGCGCAGACCACGGGTCCGAAGATCTCTTCTCGCACGACCTTCATGTTCGGTTTGGTGTTGGTCAACACGGTGGGCTGAACGAAATATCCCCGGTCCCCGTGGCGCTTGCCGCCGGCCGCTACTCTTGCGCCCTCTTTGACGCCGGAGTCGATATAGCTGGTGACTTTGTCGAACTGTTCTTCGCTGACCAACGGCCCCATCCCTGTCTGCGGGTCGAGACCGGGGCCCATGTTAATGCCACCGGCAATGTCGCTGACGCCCCGCAGGACCTTGTCGTAGACACTTTCGTGCACGAAGAGGCGTGAGCCGGCGCAGCAGCATTGTCCCTGGTTGAAGAAGATGGCGCTGGCTGTTCCTGGGATCGCGAGTTCGAGGTCGGCGTCGGGGAAGATGATAGCTGGGCTCTTGCCGCCCAACTCCAGGCTCACTTTCTTCAAGTTGCCGGCGGAAGCTTGCACGATCAACTTGCCGACCTCTGTGGAGCCGGTGAAAGCAATCTTGTCGACCAGGGGATGTGCGGCGAGCGGTGCGCCCGCGCCTTCCCCATAGCCAGTGAGGATATTCACCACACCCGGAGGAAAGCCTGCCTGATCGAACAGTTCGGCCAGACGGAGACCGGACATCGGCGTTTGCTCCGCAACCTTCAGGACGACGGTACAGCCCGCAGCCAAGGCTGGTGCAAGTTTCCAGGCTGCCATCAACAGCGGGAAGTTCCAGGGAATGATCTGGCCGACGACGCCGATCGGCTCACGCAGGGTGTAGGAGTGGAAGGCGCCCGGCGTGGAGAAGGAAAGCGTGGAGCCCGAGATCTTGGTTGCCCAGCCGGCCATGTAACGGAACATGTCGACAGCTAATGGAACATCGGCGACGCGCGCAACCGACAGGGGCTTACCGTTGTCGAACGATTCAATCTCCGCGAACTCTTCCAGGTTCGCCTGGAGCAGATCGGCTACTTTCCAGAGCAGCTGTCCGCGTTCGGAGTTCGACATTTTACGAGTCCACGGGCCCTCGTCAAAGGCCCGGCGTGCGGCGATCACCGCACGGTCCACGTCCTCTGTCTCAGCTTCCGGTACTTGTGCGACCACTTCGCCAGTGGCCGGGTTGTAGACCGGGAAAGTTTTGCCGGATGCGGCCAGGACAAAGCGTCCATCAATCAACATGCGGTGTTGGCGGGAGAAGAACTCCGCGGTTTTCGAATTCAGGCGTGAATCAACGGGGATGGTTGCCATTAAATACCTCCGGCGCGGCCGACAGGAAATTGTTTTGGGGGTGGGACGCTGTCGACTTCGAACGCCGTTGGAAACGATAGCACCGCAGCGGAAGGGCAGTCCAGTGGCGGAGGTGAACCAAAAATCGTTCGTCTGAAGGGGACGTCCTTTTGGCCGTCGATTACCTTCGTTACAAGGAATGCGGCTTCACAGGCTGCGGAAAAGTGCTTTGTACGAAGGGCACGGCTTCAGCCGTGCCGTAAACATCTCAGCTATGCGCGGCTTTAGCCGCTGAGGTACGGCTTTTTGCTGCCGTTTCCAACCGACTGAGCGCGCGAGGAAAGATAAAAAGCATACCCCAGGGGCTAAAAGCCCACGATGATGACATTGCGTTTGCGCCGGGGATAAATCGCCGGCCTCGAGTTTCTCCATTTTCTCGATCCTGGGGTATGGTTTATCGAGCTTCAGTTTTGGGTTTTGCTTTGTATCAGGGCACGACTTCAGTCGTGCCGTAAAGGAAGGAAAAGAGAATTGGGCTTCAGCCCCTGCAATGGCAATCCTGCACGAAATGCATTGCGCATCTATCTATGGTTTCAGGGCCCCGTTAAAGCAGGACTGATACGCCTACTTGGCAGAGAAAAAGCGCAGGGGCTAAAGCCCATGTCTTTGTTGACTTTGAGCGGCACGACTGAAGTCGTGCCCTGATACAAAGCATCAGACCGGTGACTCCAGAAAACTCGCGCATCTCCGTAGATTTGGATGTATCCACCCTCTCCGAAATGAGAAACTCCAGGCCCAGGACGATAGTCCTGGGTAAACGAAAGCCATTCGACCCAGTCCCGCCAGGGACGGCTGAACATCGGGCTGGAATTCCAGCCGTCCCTACGGGACTGGTCCAGTTCGTGGCGGGTTACCCCAGGACTATTGGGGTGGGGTACTTTCAGCCCGTCCCCGTTCGACAAGCTCAGGGCAGGCTCTGCGGGACTTCGCCGTTTTCCTTCCGGGTCCGCTGGACCCTCGTTGGGTAAACGCCTATCTGTGTGCGCACTGCACTAGATGTCCAGGTTCTTCACATCCAACGCATTGTCTTCAATGAACTTACGCCGTGATTCCACATCCTCGCCCATCAGCGTGCTGAAAATGGACTCGGTTTCAGCCAGATCTTCCAGTTTGACCGAAAGCAAGGTGCGCCGATCGGGGTCCATCGTCGTTTCCCAAAGCTGCGTGGAGGTCATTTCACCCAAGCCCTTATAGCGCTGCACGTCATAGTCGCGGCGGCCCTGTTCGATCACATACTCGAACACCTCCCGCGCCGATTGCTTGGTCACAGGATCCGCAGCCACCCGCTTTGCCTTCTTTGGCTTGGCCGCGGATTCTGTTGCCGGCACATCCGCTTCCGTCTCCTCGGCTTCTGCGGCTTTGGCGTATTCAATGACGAACGGCGGCTCCAGCTCCTCCCGAATCACGGAGTATTTAGCCATCATCTGCCGGTACTCCGGAGATGACGCCAGGGTCCAATCAACCCGGCGTTCGGCCCCCTGGCTGTCGGTGAAACTCACCGACCAGGTCCGATGTTCTTCCTCGTACCGCGGCGTCGCCACCGCCTTGAACTGGAAGCGCTTCGTCATCTTCACCAGCTCAGCATGCAGTTTGGCCAACTTCGGCGGAACAGCTCCATCGGACTCGAAGTCGCTGCGCCGCATAAGCTCGAACCTGGGCAGCAGCTCCGTGACCTCTTCGTTACGCATATGCTTGTTGGCCTTGTCGAAAACGCCCAGGTAGTCGTTGAGCTGGCTCATGAACTTGGTCAACGCGCCGCCCTCGAGCCTCTTGCCGGCCGTTCCGTAGCGCAGGCCCATACCTTCGGAGGCGCGCTTGATCATTACTTTGATAAATTCCCGGTCGTCTTTGATGTACTGCTCGAATTTGCCCTTCTTGATGCGGTAAAGCGGGGGCTGTGCAATGAACACGTGTCCGCGCCGGATCAGATCGACCATGTGACGGAAGAAAAACGTCAGCAACAGGGTGCGGATGTGGGAGCCGTCCACGTCGGCGTCCGTCATCAGAATGATCTTGCCGTAGCGCAACTTAGCGGGATCAAAATCATCCTTGCCGATACCGCAGCCCAGGGCAGTAATCATGGCCCGAATTTCCTCGTGCCCCAACATCTTGTCGTAGCGGGCCTTCTCGACGTTGAGGATCTTGCCCTTCAATGGGAGTACGGCCTGAAATTTCCGATCCCGTCCCTGCTTGGCAGTTCCACCGGCGGACTCACCCTCGACCAGGTACAGCTCGCAGCGGTCGGGCTGGCGTTCGCTGCAGTCGGCCAACTTGCCGGGCAAACCGCCGCCGTCGAGCGCACCCTTGCGCCGGGTCAGATCGCGAGCTTTCCTGGCCGCCTCGCGCGCCCGGGCAGCTTCGATGGCCTTGTTGATAATCCGCTTGGCGATAGGAGGATTTTGTTCGAAGAACATGCCCAGCCGTTCATTGACGAAAGCCTGCACCGTCCCGGCGATATCGGAGTTGAGCTTACCTTTGGTCTGCCCTTCAAACTGCGGCTGCGACAGCTTCACGCTAACCACGGCCACCAGGCCCTCACGCACATCGTCTCCGGACAGATTCTCCTTCACGTCCTTGAACAGCCCCATTTGCTGCCCAGCAGTATTGATGGTGCGCGTCAGCGCAGTGCGAAAACCGGAGAGGTGAGTGCCGCCGTCAACCGTGTTGATGTTGTTGGCAAAACTGAACACCGACTCGGAGTAGCTGTCGTTGTATTGCAACGCAATGTCCAGCTCAACGTCGTCACGGGATGATTCCATGACAATGGGCTTGTCATGCAGCACCTGCTTCCCACGGTTCAGATGCTTGATGAACTCGGCAATGCCACCGGCATACTTGAAGTCGGAACGCTTGGCCTCACCCGTCTTGGGATCGGTTGTGCGCTCATCCACCAAGCTGATCTCCAAACCCTTGTTCAGAAAAGCAAGCTCGCGCAGCCTCTGGGCCAGGGTGTCGAAGTTATATTCGGTCATGGTGAAGATAGTGCGATCGGGGAGAAAGTGAATCCTGGTACCCCGCTTTTTCGTGGTGCCGGTCTGTTTCAGCTTGGTAATCGGAATTCCCTTGGCGTACGTCTGCTCATAGGTATGAAGGTCTTTCCAGACTTCAACGTCGAGTTCTTCGCTGAGCGCGTTCACGCAGGAGACGCCTACGCCGTGGAGGCCGCCCGAGACTTTGTAGTTGGAAGAATCGAACTTGCCCCCGGCATGCAGCTTGGTCAGCACCACCTGCAAAGCGGGCATCCGCTCACCACCCGGAACATCCATCTCGTCCACCGGAATCCCGCGCCCGTCGTCGGTCACGGTGATGGAGTTGTCGATGTGGATGGTTACGTCTACGTGCGTTGCATAACCAGCCAGTGCTTCGTCGACCGAGTTGTCTACCACCTCGTACACCAGGTGGTGCAGACCCTGATCGCCGGTTGACCCAATGTACATCGCGGGGCGCAGGCGAACGGCTTCCAAGCCTTCAAGGATCTTAATGTTGTCGCCGGTGTAGGTGCGTTCCGGGATCAAATTCTCACTCATGGCTGTGGGGGGAAGAGTGGCGGAAACTGGAAGTTCTTTGGTTGACATGCAACTCCGAACGGTAAAGCGCTGAAAGCGGCTCTCGGCACGAAGGGACCGATTGGAAATAACATCTTGAAAGTGCAGGGTTTGGCTGCACTTGACTGATACAAGTTTACCACGTTTTGGGGTCCAATTGGCGTCCCAACGGGGGCCTTTGGGGAGTGGAAAACAGGGCACAATCAGGGCGAAACAAGAGTGGGCTTGCGGGGGGCCAAAACGAAAGTCGCTGGTACTTAGGTGATCAGCCTGCATCTTTTAGAGGATTCTGAGGTAACCAAAACATGGGGTACTCTAGAACAGTCATTAGAGGTACCTCCGTCATGTTTGGAGTAGATAACCTCTAATATGTCATTAAAAACACAGGCCGAGGAGCTGGCGAACTATACTCTTGATTGTTCCCGGCTTCCACATCAAACAGAAACGTACCATACCCGGAGGTAACCACCCCATGAAACTTCTCGTCCACGCGTCCATCTTTTCCGTCGTCTTTGCCGGTTTCGTCGCCAGTGCATTAACTACGAAGCCTACAGCTCATGTGATTGCAAATCACAGCTTGGTCGTGTCGCACGCTATGCCGGTGCCCAATTGCCCTCCTGGAGATGGCGGCTGCGGTATCTAAAGTCCGAAAACGGGTACTAAGGCTATCTCCAGCAGTACCCAAACTATGCACGCATAGCACAAAAGTGCCAGCTTTAAAGGTTTTCTTAGGTTGAGCACCATCCCTTTTCGAGCTATTCTCAAGACTCGGAAGGGGTGTTGTGATGACGAGCGTAGCACTCAGCATCTTGTACGCGGCAGAGCCCCTCCTCATGGTGGTCGCCATGATAGCTCTGCTCAGGTCCCGGGAACACCGGCGGTTTCCAGCGCTGTTCGCTTACGTCACGGTTCGGCTCGCCTCTTCGGTGATCCTCCACCTATTGTTGCAGATGCACCGGGTGATTGCGATCAGCGAGAAGGCCGCTTACTCCTGGTATTTCTATACATATTGGTTCAGTTATGTCGCGGGCGCGGTCGTGGTGTTCCTGGTCATTCAGGAAATGTTCCAGTCCTCCATGGATCCATTTCCTGGCCTGAAATGGCTGGGCACCATATCCTTCCGCTGGGTGGCATGCATTTCCTTTGTTGCCGCGTCGGCGGCCCTGCTCACACCGGGTGGCAAAGGTAGCAGGTTCCTCCTCGCCATAGTTGCCCAAGCCATGCGTTGCGAGAGCATCTTCATCCTTAGTCTGTTGCTGTTCCTCATGCTTGCAGCGGGAAAACTCGGCCTTTCTTACCGCAGCCGGGTGTTCGGTATCAGTTTCGGCTTCGGCATCATGGCAGCCAGCGACTTGGCTGTCTCCGCAGCGTTTTTGCATCTCGGACACAACATGATGACCTCAACCATCAGCGTGGTCACGACCAGTGCCAGCATGGTGACGCTGGTTGTCTGGTCTGCCTACTTCCTAATGCCTGAACCGGCTCGCCGGGCCGCCGTACTCAGCCCCACCTCGCCGTTGGCGCGTTGGAACGAGATTGCTACGACCCTTGAGCACAGCACACCTCGGGTACCGGTTACGGTCCCGGCCAGCGACTTCTTCCTTCAGGATGTCGAAAAGGTGGTTGATCGTATTCTGATTAAGAACTCGCTCCACGTAGCGAGTTGACCCTTCCAGCAAAAGCCAAAGGCCATAACGGAGTCTCCGTTATGGCCTTTTGCATGTGCGCTTAGAGTTTGCGTGAGAACTCAAAGAGGATGGATAGATCGAAATCTGCGGAATGCGCAAATTTTTCGGGAAGTCACCGCGCCAATGCTTTGTATCAGGGCACGACTTTAGTCGTGCCGCCAAAGAATGGAAGAATGTTGGGCTTTACAGGCTGCGGAAAACCGAATTCTTTGAAGGGGACGGCCTTCAGGCCGTCCGTAAGTGATTGAAAATCTGTTCGGCTTTAGCCGCTGAGGGGACGGGTTTCGCCCCCTGTTCGACCTTTTTCCG
>DASRRN010000050.1:0-13211 GCA_035695685.1 Acidobacteriaceae bacterium
CTACTGACGAAGCAATTCGGAGAGGATAGCGTGATCGGGGGAGTCTGTCTCATTGCTGCGGAGGTCGATAAGGATGGCCGCATCGTTCAGCTGACGGACATTCACCGCCTCGTCTACGGAGAGCGCACAGGCGGCAATTCCGCGCGAATGAACTCTCTCCACGAAACCATGCAGGGAGCAACATTTGAGGCCAGAACCTCTGAGAATATCCTTCAGGAGATGTGGGAGAAATGGGTATTGCTCGCCAGCCTGGGTGCTGCGACCTGCCTTATGCGCGGCAATATCGGAGAGATCGAAGCGATATCCGGCGGGGTAGACCTCGCCCGGGCGATACTGGAGGAATGTAGCGCCATCTCCACCGCATGTGGGTATACGCCCGGTGCTGCGTTCCTGGTCCGGACCGGGAAGGTACTCACTGCGCGCGGGTCGACCCTGACCTCCTCCATGTATCGCGATCTGATCAGGAACGCCCCCGTGGAGGTAGACCAAATCCTTGCTGACCTGATTGATCGAGGACGCAAGCTCTGCATTTCCACACCGTTGCTTGAAGCCGCCTGCATCAATCTCAAAATCTATGAGGCTCGGCAAAGTACGCGATAGAGAACCGTTAAATCGGGATACTCGGGTCTCTACCTGCGTTCTGGCATAGGCGCAACCGCTTGACTGCAGTGGTCAGATTCATCGCACGCGCGAACCCCAAAAAATACATTGTCCTTCGAAACCGGAAGTGTGGCCATGTTGTTTTCGCTGGTCGCCCCATACTTGTGTGCATCAGCGGCGAATTGCCAGTCATTGGCAGTAGTCTCACGCCAGACAATTTGATAATGAATGACGCCGCTTGCTGCGGAGGGAGGATCCCACTTGAGCGTCGTGTTGTTATCCAGATCGGTCGTCACCACGCGGACGTTATTGGGCATGCCCGGCGAAGACGCCAACGTCGCCAGGGTTGCTATGTTCAGACGGGCGACCTGGGCTATATAGCTAAAATCATCGAACTTCAACAGGTCGCCATACTCAATCCCGTTCTCCATCCTCACGTGCTGGTGCTGATGATCGAAGTTCTCACGCCACTCAGTAAAGCGAATCGCGGGAAAATCCTCTGCGCTAAAGGAGCTATGGTCTCCACCCCGAAGAAAGCGGTCAAGTCGAAGTTCCATCACGGCAGCAAACGGCTTGGTATTGCCCCCAATAGCGAGGTGGCCATCGTGCCCCACCACTCGAAAATATGTGCGGTCAACCGCAAGGACTTCTCTCGCCAGTTGGCGCGACGGAGTGTCGTTGTCCATACCAAGCGCGAGCATTTGCTGGATCTTTTCGATCGGAGCCGAGGGACGGATCCCCTCGGAGAACACCCGGACACGGGATTTATCCTGCAGAAGATTTCCCGGCGTGGTATCTCCGCCGACGATGTCATTGTTCAAAACACCTTCGAGTTGCCAGCCTTGCTCCTTGGCTAGCTTCGCTAGATGGCGGCTCCCATTCAGGCCCTGTTCTTCCCCTGCGACACATACGAACACAATCGTTGCCGGAAATTTGAGGCGGCTCAAGACGCGCGCCGCTTCCAGGCTCACCGCGGTCCCGCTTGCGTCGTCATTCGCGCCCGGCGCAGGATCGTGTGTGTCCATCACATCCGTCTCTCGCGTGTCGTAATGCCCGGTCACCAGGTACATTCGTTTCGCCGCAACCGGGTCGGTTCCACGAAGCACTGCGTATACATTGCGCATTGGAGTTGGCTTGACGATGCGTGAACGGTAAGTTGCCAGCCCTGCGAGCGGTTGCTCCACAAAAGAATCCTCTTTTACTTCCAGGCAGCCCCCGCACGCCTGGCTATAGCTCCCGAACTGAGATTTCAGCCAGTCTGCAGCAGCCAGCACGCCGGTTCCCGCAGGAAGATTGCTCTCGGTGCTGGAAGTCGTATTGCGATTCTTGAATCTAACCAGCGTCTCGATGTTGATCTTGATCTTCTCTGCTGAAACCTCTCTAAGTGCAGCCGCGATCCGCTTATCGATTGGGGATGCAGGAAGGGGACCGCCCGCGACTTCGTAATCGTGTCGTGAACCCGCGGTCGACGGCTGCTGCGCAAACACTGCTGTTGACTGTGGCGTCGCGAATGTCGCCCAACATAGCAGCACAACAACCGGTTGCAAGAAACGAAGGAGACGACCCATAGAATGCCTTTCGTGAGAAGTAGATGTGAAAATATGCCCAGAACTACAAGTTCGATGATGTGTCTGGCCGGACGAATCAAAGGCACAAAGCCATCGTAGTCTAAAGCCTTCGACAGCTCTGTCCTGGCAAATGCCGGAGGAAATCGGACGGGTGCCCCATGTTCGCCCCACCTGCCCCGGCGTGCCGTGGGGCGTACATGGGCCGAAAAAGATGGGCGCAGCCCTACGATCGCTTTTTCTATCAGACCAGGGACTGCTGGCATAATCGAACTCTCGGGCCGACCCCGCGAAAACTGTGCAAATTTCCGGTTCTCACGCAGTCGCTTTAGCCCCTGAGCTACGTTCTTCAAACCTGCGGAAACAACTCCAGCCGTGCCGAACGAACCGCCGCAAATGAGGGCTTTAGCACCTGAGGTACGTCTTTCGCTCTAAGGGTACGGGCCCTTAGCCGCTGAGATCCGCGCCAAATCCTTCCTTTTCCGGAGCCCGTCAGCGTCCGCGAAGCGTAGCCGGACAAGAAAAATCGTCTACTCTACAGTCAAGGGTTAAACAGCTTTAGCCAGAAAAGGTCTGTATCAAACAATGTTGAAAATCAGATGGACGCTAGCGATTATGCTAGCTTCGACGATCACCGGAGCGGGCCACTCCCAAAACGCCGCAGGCCAACTGCAGTCTTTAGTGGAAACATCGGCCAGCAGGCTGGTCATCGCAAAACAAGTAGCGCTCGCCAAATGGGATAACGGAGCGGCGGTTGAAGATGCGCCCCGCGAAGCGAAGGTTATAGCCGGCGCCGTGAAGGATGGCGAATCGGTGGGTCTGGAGGCGGCCTCGGTGGCGAACTTCTTCCGCGCCCAGATCGAGGCCAACAAAGTCGTTCAGTATTCCTTGTTAGCCGATTGGCGTCGTTCCGGGAAGGCGCCTGCCCACACACCGATCAATTTAGTCGCAACCATCCGGCCGCAGTTGGATCAGGTGCAAAAAACATTGATCGAAGAATTGAAAGACACGGCGGCCGTTCGCGCGAGCACCACATGCCCTGCTGATGTCGCAAAGGCGGTTGGCAAATACGTATCCCAACATAAACCAGACGTCGGGCCGCTTGAAGCGATGGCGCTTGACCGTGCCATGGCCGCCACGTGCACGTACAGTCAATCCTCGCGGAGCGCCACCATCGGTTCCACTGCCGTAGCATACCGGGCCGGAAAATAGCAGGAAGCCAGAGCGGCAATCGCCAGCACCGTCCCAACCGCCAGGTATGTTACCGGTTCCCACACACTGACGGTTACGAATCCGCGAACCGCTCGCGCTACCAGTAAGGCGAGAACTAAACCGAACCCCAGACCAATGGCCACAATGATCACGGACTGCCGGTAGATCATGCGGAACACCGAGCCTCGGCTTGCGCCGAGCGCAATGCGCACGCCGATCTCGTGTATGCGCCGGCCCACCGTGTACGAAACCACGCCGTAAAGACCAATGACTGCCAGCGTCAGTCCCAGTCCACCCATGATTGCGGCGAGCGAAGCACCGATCTGAAAAAGCAGGAGACCATCCATCGTATAGAGACTCTGGCGCATGGTCTGCACCTGGAAGATCGGTAGTTGGGGGGCCAGCCCGTGGATGGTCTTCTCCGCCGCGGGGATAAGGGTAAGCAAATCCCTGTTTGACCTTAGCTGGAAGACCATCAGGGTGTTCCCTTTGAAGTGCTGAGCATACGGAAGGTAAAAGTAGGGCTGCGACTTGGCCCCGCCGTAGATCTGAAATTCCGCATCACGAGCAATGCCGACAATCTCGAGCTTCCGGTCTTTTTCGCTTGTCACACGGAAGGTGCGGCCTATGGGGTCTTGCTTGGGCCAGAACTTTCTGGCCGTGCTCTCGCTGATCACTGCCACATCTTTACCGTGATCATTATCGGCTTCTGTAAAGGGGCGCCCACGAAGAAGATCCATGCCCATCACGCTGAAATACTCAGGCGAAACGACGTTGTAACCTGCGTCCAAATCATTCGGATTCACGGGAACCGGGGCCCCATCAATCACCATCCGGTCGCCGCCATTGTTGAGGTAGCCCAGGGGAGTGGAGCTTGCGTGGCTTACATAGTCCACCCCGGCGAGTTGATGCAGACGGGCCGTAATGTTAGCCCCCAGATTGCGGGCGTCGGCATCGGTCATCCCGATCTCACGGGAATCGATGGCGAAATTCAGCACGTGATCCGGTTTGAAACCCCAATCCATGGTCTGCATGGCGGACAGACTTCGCACAAACAGGGCTGCGACCACCAGCAATACCAGCGAGCCGGCAATCTGCAGACCAACCAGGCCGTCACGAAGCCGATGCCGCCCACTGGTCACGCCGCGGCTGCCCTCGTGTAAGAAAGTGTTCACATTCGTTTTGGCAATGCGCAGGGCAGGCACTATTCCCACCACCACCCCCGCGAGCAAAGCGATGGCAGAGGAATAGAAGAAGATGCGCCAATCGAAGTCGAACACCAGCTTGATCGGAAGATCCGTGTGCAGGTCGAGATGGCTAAGCGCGCCGCTGGCGCCTGTGCCGAGCACCACGCCGAGCCCGCCACCGATCAGCGCCAGCATGACGCTCTCGGTGATCATCTGACGGATAAGCCGGGAGCGCCGCGCCCCCAATGCCGTGCGGATCGCCATCTCGCGCTCACGCGCCGTCGCGCGGACCAGGACCAGATTGGCAACATTGACGCAGGCCAGCAGGAGCACCATGAGGGCCAGAGAAAGAAACAGCCCCGCAATGACGGGCATGGTGTTGGGATCGCCGGCATTGATCCGCAGTTGCCGCTCGGGAAAGGCCTCGATGCTGAGCTTCTTTTCGACATCCGGATGCAGGCGAGTGATCTCCTGCGCAACAAGGTTTAGCGCGGCGCTTGCCTGCTGCAGGCTGGCTCCGGGCCGGAGGCGCGCATTGACATTGAACATCCGGTTCTGCCAATTATTGATGGCTTCGACCGGCGTGCCGGTGACGATGGGCAGCTCCGACAGAGGTAGATACGCAGCCGCGGTTACAAAACTTTGCATGCTGCCGAAGCCCTTCGGGGCCACGCCGACGACCGTTATGGGGTGTCCGTCGAGCGTAACCGGGCGCCCCACTACAGCCGGATCGCCGTTGAACCGTTGCTGCCAGTAGTCGTAGCCAAGAACAACCACCGGATCCCGGCCCAGGATCTCTCCTTCACTGCGCAGGAACAGCCGCCCGGCGGCTGGCTTCAGTCCAAGCCCTTCGAAGAAGTTGCCGCTGACGTACGTAGTCAGAATCCGCTCCGGCTGCTGCCCCTTTACTGCCAACCCGTCTAGGCCGAGGGTGTAGGCGAAGACGTCGCTGAAGGAACGCCCGCTCTCAGCACGCACCTGCTTGTATTCGTTCCAGGAGAGCATCTGCTGTAAGGGGCCGTTGTTTTCACGGGGAACCAGGGTCACGATCTGTTCCGGATCCGGCACCGGGAGTGGCTTGAGCAGAAGGGTATTCACCAGGCTGAAGATCGCCGTGTTCGCGCCAATA
This sequence comes from Acidobacteriaceae bacterium, assembly GCA_035695685.1. Taxonomy (GTDB): domain Bacteria; phylum Acidobacteriota; class Terriglobia; order Terriglobales; family Acidobacteriaceae; genus PALSA-350. The sequence goes on from DASRRN010000050.1 coordinate 5,694, forward strand.
CCGAGGGCCAGCGTGAGTACCGCAGTGACCGTAAAACTTGGAGCCTTCCTGAGCTGACGAAACGCAAAGCGAAGATCCTGAAACAAGGTCCCCATGGAAAGTCTCCGTATGTGAGATTAGCCGTCCTTAAACTTGCACGTTCTCTTCCAACAAGGCCAGGAAAAAGGTCTTCATTTGAAGGCAAATATCAGCACCAGCCCAGGCTAGAGTAGACCCTCTTGTCCGCATTTGAGAATCGTTGTCCGGAACCGAACACCGGGAACGGTTTCCGAGACTTCAATTACCGATCCTTCGTTCGTGCCATGCTTGCGTCCGTTCGTGCCATGCTTGGGTCGCCGTCTGCCGGCTTCCAGCTCGGACTTTGTCCTGAATTTCGACACTTGGCAGGCGCCTTTGTTGCTTTCTGGATCGATGTGCATCACCCGTGCTATCTCGCCGATTGGGGAACAGCCGAAGGAGAAGGTGGTAGTAAGAACTCGAGTCGGGCGGGCGGAATGTCTTATATGAACGGAATCGACGGCCCTGCTTTGCCTGGCTATTACGACTATCGACTGGTCGCGTTGTCGATCGCGATCGCAATATTGGCCGCCTACGCAACCCTCGACCCCTCCGAACGGATGATCATCGTTCATGGTAAAGCCCGGCTTGCCTGGTTATCGGGCGGCGCCTTCGCGCTGGGCATCGGCATCGGGTCGATGCACTACATGGGGATGGAGGCCTTTCGCCTTATTTCCGATCTTAGTCTCGCCGGCATAGTGCTGGGTACCCTCTTGATCGTGCTGCTGGTATTTGTAACCGCCGCCATTGACCGCCGCTTCTCTCAGCACGCATTGCAACTCCAGCTCAGCCAACAACACTTTCTCAAGACGGAAGAGATGAATCGAGCCCAGGAAAAAGTGAGAGTTGCAGAAGCTGGCAGCCGGGCGAAGAGTGAATTCGTGGCCAATATGAGCCATGAGATTCGCACCCCATTGAATGGCATCATCGGCATGACTGACCTCGCCCTCGAGACGGAAATGACCGCAGAGCAGAGAGAGTACATCGAGACAGTCAAACTATCCGCAGACGCTTTGCTGACAGTCATCAACGACATACTTGATTTCTCCAAGATTGAAGCAGGCAAGGTTGACCTGGAAGACATGGACTTTAACCTGGGTGATTGCGTTCAAGGCGCTCTGAAAACGATAGCCTTTCGAGCGGAAGAAAAAGGGCTTGCATTGCTGTGTGATATAGAGCCTCGGGTCCCGGAAACGGTCACAGGAGATCCGGGGCGCCTTCGTCAAGTCCTTCTCAATCTGCTTGGAAATGCCCTCAAATTCACCGTAGAAGGAAAGGTCGGACTGAAGGTGGTGGCCGATAGTTTCGAACCAAAGCTCTCGATCCTGCACTTTATCGTTTCCGATTCTGGCGTGGGCATCGCCCCCGAAAAATTGGACATGATCTTTGATTCCTTCAGCCAGGCCGATGCCTCCACAACCCGCCACTTTGGCGGAACAGGCCTCGGCTTGACCATTTCCAGGCGGCTGGTGGAGATGATGGGCGGACGCATGTGGGTGGAGAGCGAGCCCGGCGTCGGATCTCAATTTCACTTCACCGTGCGGTTGGGCATAGAAGCGATCCACGCTCCGGTGGCGCAGAACCCATTGCCTGTTTCCATAGCCCGCTGCCCATGGCGGGACGAAGGGAATAGTTTGAAAACCTTGAACATTCTTTTGGCGGAAGACAATCGCGTCAATCAGAAAGTTACCAGTCGCTTGCTGGAAAAACGTGGCCATCATGTAGTCTTGGCCGAAAATGGTGCTGAAGCTCTCGCCGCATTAGCACAACATTCGTTCGACCTGGTACTGATGGATGTGCATATGCCCGGCATGGACGGTTTCGCAGCGACTCTCGCGATTCGCGGCCAGGAAAAGAGTACCGGGCTTCATCAGTTGATCATTGCCACGACCGCATTGGCGATGAAAGGTGATCGTGAACGGTGCCTTGCCGCTGGTATGGATGGTTACTTGTCCAAGCCAATCGATCTAGAGCAACTTGACCATCTCTTGGGCGCCTGTGAAGCACGGCGTCCCCCGAGCCTGAGACAACCAGACCTGAAACTATTGCAAGGCCAAAGCATCCAATCCCCGTAATCCGACCCTTCCTCACGCTAAGATGATGCATGCCATCGAACTTTCTCGGCGATCGCGTCGCCCCCATGGTGCGCGAGGAACTGTCGGTGAGCGCCCAATGAACGAGCCCCGCCGTTGCGCATGGGCAGAAAGCGACCCGCTTCTCCTTGCCTACCACGATGAAGAATGGGGAGTTCCGGAGCACGACAGCCGGGCACTCTGGGAATTGCTCATGCTGGAGGGGTTCCAGGCCGGCCTGGCGTGGATAACCGTGCTACGCAAGCGCGAGGCCTTCCGCAAGGCCTTCCGTGGTTTCCAGCCAAAACTGGTTGCCGCCTTCGGCAAGCCGGACGTGACCCGGCTGCTCGAAAACTCCGGCATCATTCGCTCCCGCGCCAAGATCGAGGCGACCATCGAGGGCGCCCGCATTTACCAGGAGATGAGGCGCAACGGTGAGGACTTCGCCGAGATTGTTTGGAAGATGGCCGGCGAAAAACCAATCAAAAATAAAACCGGTCACGTACCGGCAAAGACGCCATTGTCAGAAGAGATATCCGCGGCTCTAAAAAAGCGAGGCTTCAAATTCGTAGGTCCAGTCATCGTCTACGCCTGGATGCAGGCCTCCGGGATGGTAAACGACCACGACCCTCGTTGCTTCCGGCGTAACGTCGGTCAATGATGAGGCAGCCGGCCTCCAATCTAAAGGCAATTAATATTCTGTTCCATTGAAACGTCTTCCGGTCTGGGTGCGCTATCACTTGTAAATCACCCGCGCAGCGGCGGACACATGGCAGCCCTCCTGCGCATAAGATAAGCAGGCTAAAAATGGACGAGAACGGCAAAGCTCCCAGGATCGGTTGCGGGGAAAGACCGCGGCGGACAGCAATAGCTGTGCAGAGCTGTTCCTATCGGTAAGGATCGCTGATCGGGAATTACGCGGCGTTATGCCTGCACATAAAGCCGGGGGAAGAAGATCTCCAGCGAATCAGCAGGGAAGCGGAGCGAGACCGGCCCCTTTTGTGTGGCTGAGGCGAGCAGTCCCTCAGCCACAACATCGTTCAATACACGGCGGGCTGAGCGTTCCGGCAATCCAGTGATGCGCGCTGCTTCGCCGCGGTCGTATTCCCCTCGCATCAGCGCCTCTTCGAGAAGCCGCGAGGATTCGGGCTTGAGAGTTTTGCTCTGCGCAACAAACTTTTTGAATCGCTGCACCAGGGCTTCGATCCCGAACAAGCCGGACATGAACGTGACTTGGTCAAGACACACTTTCAGGAACCACAGAGTGAACTCCTTTAATGCACGTAGAGAGAGATTACCCCGCCCATCCAGATCTTTCTGTCGCGGCGTGTCGGCATAGTCCATCATTTGCTTGTACTCAATGCGACTCTCAAGCCCGCGCGCCAAACCACGGGAAACGGACCAAAGACCATGGGCTCCGATTCCGGCGGTATGCGCCATCGCATGACTCATGAGTCTGCTCACGCGACCATTTCCGTCCGGAAACGGATGGATGTAGTTCAGCCGATGGTGCGCTGCCGGCAGAGCGAGGATACGAGATCCCTTGCCTAGTCCCTGCTGACGATAACGCAGCTCAAAGTGCCTCATGAAATCGGGAACCCGGTTGCTCGATGGCGGCAGATGCTGGCCCACGGCAACATCGTGTTCGGGCAAGGACCGCCATTTCCCTGGCTCTATCACGAACTCCAGGCCCGCTCCCTTGATCCGCAACATGGACTCCGGCGCATCCCGATAGAACTCTCGATGGAGGTAGAGAATGAACTCCGAGGATGTGGGGTCAGGCAGGCGGCCCTCCGCAAACAGTTTGTCCACCTCAGCCTGAACCCGCACGTGCGCTTTGGCTTCGAGTTGAAGATCGCGGCGCTTCTTATTCTGATCGAGTTCTCCTGAAAGCGCTCGTTCAATGTCGCGCGGGCCTGTGCGGTGGCCTTCGATCAGGTTGCTGTAATAGGTGTTCATGATGCGGACGAGATCGGCGAGATTGGACGCGGTCCGCGGATGCAGCGCTGAGCCAAGGGTGGCTGCTTTCGCAGAGAGCTCCGCAACGACATCCGTGATTTCCGCCGGAGCGTCTTCCAACAAAGTAGGCTCGATCCGATCGACGGTTTCAGTGGCTGCCATACACTCATCCTTGGTTTAGCGGCAAGATGGCCGAAGTTGTGTCCTTCGATTCTACTCATTCTAAAATGTATTAGAAGGTGTGTCGGAAGGTTTTGGCCGATCTTTTGGCCGATCTTCGGTCGAGCAAACGTACCCACAAGCGGCACTGGTTCGGTGAATGTTAGTTGGCAGTATTGAAGCTTGTGGAACCGATGGGTAGTCGGAGAAAGTGGTTCGCAGCTCTCTCAATTCCAGCCCCATCGCAGCACGACTCTAAGCATTGTCGGAGCGTAGCGTATCGGACGGAACCTGCTGTTTCGCGCGGACGTAATCTCCACTCTTGCCTCCGGATTTGCGCACCAGGGCGATTTCGCGAATGGCAATCGATTTGTCCATCGCTTTGCACATGTCATAAATCGTAAGCGCCGCCACAGCGGCTGCCGTTAGTGCCTCCATCTCGACGCCGGTGCCGGCAATTGTCGCAGCAGTGCTGCGGATCTCGATACCCCCCGCGACCACAATCGCCGACACATCGATGAAGCTCAGCGGCAGCGGATGACACATAGGAATCAGGTCTGCCGTGCGTTTGGCCGCTTGTATGCCGGCAAAGCGCGCTACCTCAAGCGGGTTGCCCTTGGGGTTCTGGGGTAAAGCGGCCAGCACCGCCTCAGACAATACGACGAAAGCAGAAGCCTCGGCCTCCCGCCGCGTCGCTGGCTTGTCACTTACGTCGACCATATGCGCCGTGCCTTCGGCATCGTAATGCGAGAGCTTTTCCATGGTGTCGTTAGGCTAGCAGTATCGTGACCGTCTCACCAGCGGAGAGCACCGGCTGGTCTGGCGGAACCACCAGGAAACAATGAGAACGGCTGGTGCTCGCAAGGTCGCCCGAGCCTTGCCAGGTGACCGGCTCTACATTCACATCCGCCAGCCGAGCGGGCAAAAAACGCGTCAGGCCAGTCTTAACCTTGACCTCGCTTGCCAGGCGGGCTAGGGCGAAACGGGGCCTGCGGCAGGCATCTCCGCAAAGCGCACCCAGCAGTGGCTCGACAAAAAGCAAAAACGTAACCATGGTAGATACAGGGTTTCCAGGCAGCCCAAAGAAGTAACGTTGGCCAAGCCTTCCAAAAACGATCGGCTTGCCGGGTTGGATGAGCGCACCAGTGAAAAAGAACTCAGCCCCCAGGGATAGCAGAACCTCCTCCACCAGATCGTACTTTCCCATGGAAACCCCGCCCGAAAGCAGCATCAGGTCGGCCTCGAGCGCGCTGCGGATCGTGGCTTCAAGATGCCCACGCTCGTCGCGCGCAATGGAGAGCCGCAGTGGTTCTGCTCCTGCGGTGAGAATCTGCGCTGCCAGTGAGTAGCTGTTGGAGTTACGAATCTGGTGCGTCTGTGGTTGCTGGTTTACCTCCACCAGTTCGTCGCCGGTGGCGACGATGGCCACCCGGGGACGGGCAAACACACTGAGCTGCCCCGCACCACAAGCGGCCGCAGCCGCCACCTGGGCGGGCGAAATACGCGAGCCTCGGGACACGATCACCGCTCCGGCTCTCGCCTCGGCTCCCATGGGGACGATGTTTTCCCCGGCTTGGATGGCACGGCCTGGGGAAAGGCGAAGCCTGTCGCGGTCACGCTCCACGTGCTCCACCATGACCACGCAATCCGCCCCGGCGGGTACCGGCGCTCCGGTCATTATCTCGACGGCCTTGCCCGCGGTGACTTCGATCATCACTGCGTCGCCGGCGCGAATCGAGCCAATGACCTCGAGAGCCAAACCGTTCGCAAGGTCGGCCCCGCGGCAGGCAAACCCATCCCTCGTGGAGCGAGGGAACGGCGGCTGATCCCGGTCGGCCAGGACCGGTTCGGCCAGCACCATGCCCAGAGAATCGAGCAGGGAAGCGGCCTGCGGCGGATACGGGGACACCACACGGTCGGCGTGCTCACGAACGATCCGGCCGGCGTCCGCATAGCTCACCACCCGGGATGGCGCTGAATTGTTCAAGAGATTTGCCCCAATACAAGCGAAGGGACGCTGCCCATCAGCGTCCCTTCGCCCTGGTTACAACCGCTGATCGAAATCAGTGTTTGCCGGCGGAGTACTTGGTGTTGACCTTCGCTCCGATCTCCGCCAGAATCGATTTCGCTTCCGGCGCCATAGGCCCGTTGGGGGCTAGCTCGAGGTACTTGTTATAGGCATCCGCGGTGCCCGGGGGTGCCACGATCTTCTGCGTCTTCGGATCCACGGTGGCTTTCGAGATGAGAGCCTGTCCCTTCAGGTAATAGGCGATGGCCTTGGTGGGATCGGCAGCGATGGCCTTATCCGCGGCAGCGATAGTCGCGTCGGTCTGTCCGGTACGGCTTAGAACAATCGTCTCGTTGGTGTAGAACATGCCTGCGTTCGTGGGTTGCAGCTTGGCCGCGGCGTCATACGCTGCGGTTGCATCGGGGATCTTGTTGGTGTTGGCGTAAACCTCGCCCAGGGCGTTGTTGTCCGCTGCCTCGACCTCAGGATTGGGCTTCTTGGAGTTCGTATCGAGATCCAGAGCCTTCTTGAGAGACGTGGCTGCATCGTCGTATTTCTTCTGCCCGGTCTGCGCGATGCCCAACTCCAGCCAGAGGACGGCGGCGTCCGGCTTGATAGTAGTAGCCTGCTGCATGTCTGTGGCAGCGTCGTCATATTTTTTGGCGGAGTTGGCTGCCCGAGCCTGCTTCAGCAGGTCATTCAGTTTGCCGACGCTCTGGTTTTCCTTGTTGATTTCCGCATTCTTCTTCTTGGCTTCTTCGAGCGCCTTGCGCTGATCCGGAGGCAGCTTGTTTACGTATTCGGGGCGGCTCAGGTCGAAGTCCTGCAGCGTATCGGTCCCGGTTGTGAACTTCACATTGTCGAAGCGGTCCACAGCCTTTCCAGGGGTGGCGTACAGCGTAACGTAGTAGGTGCCGGGCTTAATGCCCTCGCCCTTATAGTCGCCGTTCGCGTCGGTAGTAAAGGTAAACAGGGGAGTCTTGCCATCCGTGCTAAGAATCACCTGGGCGTTAGCGATAGGGGCGTTGGCCGGGTCTTGTACGTGCCCGTGAATCTTAGCCGGCGCTTCCTGGGCATTCGCAAAGGCCGGAATAAGGACAAGCGCGACGATAGCGAGCCATAAACTTAATCTCGAACGCATGATAGTTCTCCTCGAAGCGGGCAGGCGATAGCTCGCCCGCATAGCACGACCACGTTAAATGGAAGGCAAAAACAATTCAAGGCCGGGGTCACCCGGCCGCTGCCCTCTTGAGATGCGTTTTA
>DASRRN010000051.1:0-9896 GCA_035695685.1 Acidobacteriaceae bacterium
GCAAATCTCCGACAGTGCTTTGCTGATTGAACAAGGGGCGCTTTACCCGGCGTTGTTTCGCCTGGTACGTCAGAGACTCCTGAAAGCCCGTTGGGGAGTCTCGGAAAACAACCGCCGGGCCAAGTTTTATGAGCTCACCGCAGCCGGCCGCAAACGATTCCGCGAAGAGACCGAGGGTTGGAATCGCCTGGCCACGGCCATGACCGCTGCCCTTGCTACCCGGCCGGAGGAAATATGAATCTCCTCGCCTCCCTGCGTGCGCTTGCTGCCAGATTTTTTCATCGTTCTCAGGTCGCACAGGACATGGAAGAGGAGCTTCGCTCCCATATCCAGCACCGTGCCGACGATCTTGAACGTTCCGGCCTCGATCGTGCCCACGCAGAACGACAGGCCCGCATCGAGTTCGGGGCACGGGAACGATTCAAAGAAGAGTGCCACGAAGCCATGGGCAGCCACTTCTTCGAGACCCTCATGCAGGATGTACGGTTCGCTCTCCGGATATTGCGCAAGTCCCCTGGTTTCACCTTCGCTGCCGTCGTGACGCTAGCGCTGGCCATCGGTGCGAACGCTGTTGTTTTTGGCATCATGAACGGGCTGATCCTGCGGCCGCTGAATGTGCCGCAGGAGCAGAACCTCTACGGAAGCGAGTACGGGGACGGCGCCGGCTGGCAGTCGTATCCCAACTACATAGATCTACGCGATCGCAACCGTACCTTTGATGACCTGGCAGCTTTTAATTTCGCCTTCGCGAGCCTGGATACCGGAAAGGATCTCTCCACTGCCACCGGGTTTGCAGCCAGTGGAAATTACTTCGACGTGCTAAAGATTCAACCGTATCTTGGCCACGTCTTCCACGCCTCCGATGAGCACGGCCCCAATAGCGCCCCATATATCGTGCTCAGTTACGCGTATTGGCACAGCCGTTTCCAGGACGATAGAGGCGTGGTAGGCCGGGTTGTTCAGCTGAACAACCATCCTTTCACCATCATCGGTGTAGCGCCGCCGGGGTTTCAGGGGACGTTGCTTTTTATTTCTCCCGACTTCTTCATGCCGATCGTCAACCAGGGACAGGTGGAAGGGGAGTTTGATCTCAACGCACGCGGGTACGACCGCGGGATTTTTGAGGTCATGGGACATCTGAAGCCAGGTGTCACTCGTGCCCAGGCGGTCGCCGATCTGAACGCGACTATGGCGTATATCGAAAAGACCCATCCTAAAGAGTCTGGTCATAAAGGGTCTACCTTGTCGCGTCAAGGCCTGACTTCATTTCGCGGCCCGACACAGGAGTTCGTTGCAGGCTTGATGCTGCTGGCTGCCTTGATTCTGCTAGCCGCATGCGCCAACCTGGGCAGCCTGTTTGCGGCTCATGCTGCCGACCGTTCTCGCGAAGTTGCCCTCCGCCTCGCGCTTGGCTCGAGTCGCCATCGCATTCTGCGCCAGCTATTGACCGAAGCTTTGTTGATTTCGCTCGTGGGAGACGCCGCCGGGCTAATGGGAAGCGTCGTTCTTCTCCGCCGCCTGAGCATGTGGCATCCCTTTGCTGGGGCGCCCGTCCGTTTGCCTGTAGCTCCGGATGCAAGAATCTATGTCGTCGCCTTGATTTTGGCTTTGGTGAGCGGATTTCTCTTCGGCATTGTTCCGGTGCGCCAGGTGCTCCGGGCGAATCCGTACGAGATCGTCAAAGCGGGCCTGGCAGGATCAATGACAGGCGGCAGGTTTGGGCGGCGGTTTACGGTCCGCGACACACTACTGGTCGTGCAGATTGCGATCTGTGCCGTGCTGATCACTTCTTCCATGGTTGCCCTGCGCGGGCTTGTCCGCTCGCTACGCAGCAACTTCGGGTTTGAGCCTCGCAACGCGATGGTGATCCATGCGAACCTGGCCATGGCCGGTTACAGCGTTGACAAAGTGCCAGCTATGCAAAGGCGCATGATTGATGCATTGGAGACGATTCCCGGTGTCGAGCGAGCAGGACTGGTGAATAATTACCCTCCGTTGGCCTATGGCTCGGGCACCAGGACGAATGTCTTTAAGAATGAGATCGCCGATCTACGGCAATCGAATGTCGCTGCCATGCCATACAGCTACGACATATCTCCTGGATACTTCGATGCAGCTGGCACAAGTTTGTTGGCGGGCAGGAGTTTCAACTGGCATGACGACAAGAACGCACCTCCCGTTGCGGTAGTGAATCGGGATCTTGCCGTCACGATGTTTGGCTCAGTCACTCATGCGGTCGGGAGATATTACAAGCTGCAGGATGGAACGCATGTTCAGGTTGTAGGGGTTGTTGAAGATGGAAAATATCTTAGCATTACTGAAGACCAACAGCCCGCTATGTTTCTCCCTTCCCTGCGGTCGCCATCGAGTCAGGCGTCCCTGGTGGTGCGCTCGCACCGCAATCCGGAACAACTGGCAGCAGCCATGAGGAATAAATTGCACGAGCTGGATGCAGGCTTGCCTGTTGACACCGAGACCTGGAGCAGCATGCTAAACGTAGTGCTGTTCCCCTCGCGTGTGGCGACGGTCTCGCTTGGCGTACTGGGCATGATGGGCGCGATGCTCTCGATCACCGGCATCTTCGGAATGGCAGCGTACTCGGTCAGCAAGCGGCTGCGAGAGTTCGGCATTCGCGTGGCCCTCGGTGCGCAGCGGACAGAGGTTTTGCAGGCAGCCTTGGGACGCGCCGTCAAACTACTGGCAATCGGATCGGCAGCAGGCTTGCTCCTCGGAGTTCTGGCGACCCGGGTGTTGGCGTTTATCGTGTATCAGGCAACTCCCCGAGACCCCATCGTCTTGGTTGGCGTTGTTCTGACTATGGCATTACTGGGACTGATGGCCACGTGGATTCCCGCGCAGCGTGCACTGTCCGTCGATCCTATGATGCTGCTGCGTGAGGAGTGAATGGTAGTAGGCTGACCCTCACTCCCACGCTATCTGGTCGAAGATCGCTCGCAGGCGTCTTCCCTTCTCCAGATTGACACTTTCAATGAAACTTATTCGTCCCGCAAGATGTTCCCGAAAATTGGGATGAGCTTCGCGATTCTGAGCGGTTGGACCATGGCGGACGCAGTTGGTAAGTATCGCCTTCAATAAGTCGAAATCTGCGCGCCGGACATTAAGTCGTTGATTGGCCACCAATCCGGCGAGGTGCTGACGCACAGATGCGCGCATGATGCGCGTCTTGCGATGGTGAACGGTAAAGCCCTCCTCCATCAGGATCACCGCGACGCGCGTGGCGAAGCGCGCCACAGAACCGTCAAACCTTTCGCCGCCAGAAAACGCGAGATCATCCGCATAGCGGGTATACGTGGCCCCGGCGGATTGAGCGAGCCCAGTCAGGCGCAAGTCAAGGCGGTAGCTGCAAAGATTCGCCAGCGACGGAGATGAGGGCGCGCCCTGCGGCAGGTGAGGGCGGGCATACATGGCCCGGACGTGCCATAGCTCCTGTGGGCCGAGGGCAAAGCCTGGTTGTTGGATCACCTCGCGCCAGGCACTGCGGGGCACTGCATTGGTCGCAATCCCACCAAGCAGGTCGGCAACCGACTCCGGGTAGCCGATGGTGCGGAAAAAGCTTTGCACCCGCGCTCCGGGAAACGTAGGGAAGAAGTTCTCCAGGTCCATCCGCAGAACGACGCGCTGGCCCACATGAGGGGCGGCAAAGGTCTGGATAGAGCGCCCCTTCACAAAGCCGTGCACCGCAGGATGCGACGGAATTCGGTCAAGGATGCCGGCAAGAATTCGCCGCTGCAAGTCTTTGATACGAGGCTTGGGGGTCTCAATCAGCCGAATACTGCCGGTAGCTTTTGTAAGCACGCGGTAGTGATAGTGTTCGAGTCGAGGTTGTGGATGCTTATAACCGAGTCCCCTTACGTCCGCCAACCAGCCGAGTTCTGAAGGATAAAGCTCGAGCCACTCCGCCAGGGCTCCCACGGTTTCGATATGCGGAATCGGCCAGGTTTGCGCAGCGGCGACCGGCTGCATCGATGGCGCCCCAGCGATCCTGTGAAGGATTTTGATCTGCTCCCGGTATTGGTGACAGGCCTCAACGAAGCCGGAATCCAGGCGAAGAAAGCTGACTACTTCGCGGCGCCGCGGACGGATGCGGCCAGCGAAGGTTTGAAGATAACGCCCGGCAAGGGGGCGAATCCAGCGCCAGTTCCGGCCGAGAACATGGCCTAGCCGGGCGGCGATGGCGTCCGTCTCCTGTTCCCCGGAGAGGATGGCGTTGGCCAGGACATGTACAGTCGAGAAAGTGAGCATGTGGTCAGGCGACGGACCGCTCCAACGAGTCTCGCTCTGCATGAGCCTGTCTGCGCAGTCGCGCAGTGTCGCTCATGCGCTGAATTGCCAGTTTTCCACGATGCCCCAGGGTATCCCTGGAGAAGCCGGTGAGGGCCGGGCTTGGAGCGTCCGCCGCCGAGGAAAGTTTAGCAGGTGCTCATCAATTGCTTGTAACTCTTGGTCAGCCCTTGCGGATAGACCGGCTGGATACATAGGAACATGACCTGAGGTCAGAGAATGGGTATCCTGTCGCGGTAGTATCTGGTGGCTAAATTTTTGAGCTTGCCGTCGGGTCCGGCGGAAAGCCAATGTCGAGCAGGGGAATATACATGAAGCTTGATGGTCTGCTGTTGGGCTTAGCGTTGCTGACCGGGGTTGGGCGCGCGCAACCACTGCATTGCAATCTGCAGGGCTATAGGGCAATAGAGGGAGTAAAAGCGGAGGCCACCGGAAGCTCTCTGACCTTGACCTGGCAGGGCGAAAGCGGACAGCAGCTCCGGGCGCAGTTCGCCCTGCGCGATGCGCAGCCGGTGGTGGAGGAGCTCGCAGCACGCCAGGGTACCGGTGGCTGGATCGTTCTGGGAAAAAACCTGACCCCGGACTTCCAGGTAACTACGGGACGGCGTCGCATCTCAGGTGCGCAGCGTAACCAGCTCAAGAAACTCAACCTGGACACACCCGAACAGGAAGACATTCGCAAATGGAATACGTTCTGGGACGCTCCGCTGGTGGTTCCGGGTGGGGGAGACACCACCGACCTGCCTCGTTCCGAATCCGAAATTACTCGCGGAACGGTAAGTTACAACTCGAGCAATTGCACCGTGGTCAGCAGCGGAGCACGGGAGAGCATCACCTTCGACGGCTTAAAGCTGGGTATCTTCTCCGGCGATCTGCGGTTCACCGTATATAAAGGATCGAACCTGCTGCGGCAGGAAGCCATTGCCAAAACCCAGGAACCTTCCGTCGCCTACATTTATAAAGCCGGGCTGAAGGGCTTCCCGATCGAAGACAATACTGCGTTATGGTGGCGCGATAGCGCGCAGCACTGGCAGCAGGCGCATCTCGGCGGGGCGCCGAATACGGATGTGGTGGGGCTGCGGGCGCGCAACCGTTTGCTGATTCTGGCTGCAGGAGCCGGGTCATTGGCGGTCTTTCCGCCGCCGCACAAGTTCTTCTTCGCTCGCGAGAACGAAGTGAACCTGGGTTTCGTCTACTACCGCAAAGACGACGGCCACTCTTTCTCTCTGGGTACTTATTGGCCGGAAAGAGGAGAAGGTTATCATCCATGGGGCGCGAGCGACGCGGAGTGGAAGAGAAGGGTTGGCGTATCTCGAGCAGAATGGGACAACTATGCACTCTACAACGCGCCGGCCGGCACCCTGCAGCGTATGGCAGTCTACTACTACCTGAGCACCAGGAGTGCCGTCCCGACTCAGGAAGCGGTTCTTGCCTACACTCACAACGATGTCTTCAAGCCTTTGCCCGGCTTTAAGGTCATGGCCGGCCACTTCCACATGGATTTCAACGAACAGCTGCGCGACCGCGGCTCAATGGACTATCAGCCACCGTGGGTGGGTGTCTTCCGTGCCCTGGGAATCAACATTCTTTACCTGGGAGATTTCCACGACGATTCCCATCCGAGCGACCCCGGGCCAGAGCGTTTTAAGGAAGAGAAGGTCTACTTTGAGGGTGCTCAGCGCATTTCTGATAGAGACTTTTTGGTCATGCCGGCGGAAGAGCCGAATGCGTACTTCGGCGGCCACTGGTGGCTGATGACGCCTAAGCCGGTTTACTTTTCCCACGCCGAACCCAGGCCGGCGGGTCAGCAGTTCATGGAGAACGACCCGGTCTATGGTCAGGTCTACCACGTCGGTTCGTCCGAAGACATCCTGAACATGGTCAATCGTGAACACGGAATCCTGTGGACCACGCATCCTCGTACCAAGAATTCAGAAGGTTACCCCGAAGCTTATAAGGACAAGCCATTTTTCCAGAGCGACCGTTTTATCGGCGCTTCATGGGAGTCCTTGCCGGTGGATTTGTCGGAGAAGGAACTGTGCGAGGTGCGCTGCTTCGGAACCCAGGACGATATGAGCAACTGGGCCCCGAAAGCAAAGTTCATGATTGCCGAAGGCGACACCTACACCAAGTGGCCGGACGACGAAACTTATCCTCAGCTGGCCATTAACTATGTAAAGCTCGACAAGGTTCCTCTTTACAACGAAAGCTGGGCGCCTATCATCGATCTCATGCAGCGCGGTGATTTCTACGGCACCACGGGAGAGGTTCTCTTTCACCAGTGGGGTGTCGAAGGCAGCGGCGCTAAGAGCATTTATTCGGCAAACATCGAATACACCTTTCCGCTCGAGTTCGCAGACCTGGTATGGAGCGATGGCACCAAGGTTGAGCATAAGTACATCGACCTTACAGACACGACGCCTTTCGGAACCAGGCAGTTCAGGGTTCCCTTCGACGCCAGCGGCAAGAAGTGGGTTCGCTTCTCAGTGTGGGATTCTGCGGGAAATGGTGCGTGGGTTCAGCCGACCAACCTGAACTAACGGTTTCCAGTTCCCTGCTGGGATTTACAGCATAAATAACACCTATTTGCATGTGTCCGCAGCATTGGCTGGCGGATCCGTTTTGAAGCGACTACAAGCCTGGGGAAAGTTCTTGACACTGGGCGGCCTCTAAACTATAAAGCCCAATAAGCGGTTAGGGCATTTTCCGAAATCGTTCTCTGGAGGGCCGCCCGACCGGCGACAGGGCCTCGTTCCAACCACTGTGTTTGTTCCGGAGGCAACATGTACCTTCAGAAAAGCCAGTACTGGGTAGTTGTCTTTGCATGCGTGTTCGCTCTTCTGCTGAGTGGACAGATGTTCGCCAGCGTGACGGCCAGCATTTCGGGAACAGTGAAAGATTCAAGCGGCGCATCCATACCAGGCGCGACCGTGACCGCCACTGACACCGGTACCGGCATCTCCCAAACCACCACAACGAACGGTCAGGGCTTCTACTCCTTTCAGTCGCTTCCTCTGGGCTCCTATGTCGTTACGGTGGAGCAAAAGGGTTTTAAGGAATATCAGCAAACCAATCTCGTCTTAGACGTCAATGAAGCCCGTACGGTCGACGCGACGCTACAGGTGGGGCAGGTTAGCGAAAAGATCGAGGTCGCGGCCAACGCTTTGCACGTGGAAACCGTGAGCTCACAAATGGGCGAGGTTATCGAAGGCAAAGAAATGACCGACGTTCCGCTGGTGACGCGAAGCTATACGGATTTGCTTGCGCTCCAGCCGGGCGTCGTCTCCAGCCCGTCAGGCATGTCTGGAGCGTACGCGGGTTCTTTCATCTCGGCAGGCTTCGCGGTACCACCGGTTTCCGGAGATCTCAACTCCGGAGCTCTATCGGTCAACGGCATGCGTGAGTCGTCTAATGGATTCATCCTGAACGGCGTTCTCGTCCAGGAGGTGGGCTACTCGGGCGCGGGCGCCATACCGAATCTGGACTCGATCGCAGAATTCCGAATCCTGACCAACAACACAGACGCGGAATACGGCAACTATGCCGGCGCGCAAATCAATGTAGTGACTAAGTCGGGCACCAACCAGTGGCACGGCAATGTTTTCGAATTCCTGCGCAATACAGATCTTGACGCAAAAAATTACTTTGATGTGGGCAGCCGCGGAGCTTACAACCAAAACCAGTTTGGGGGCACCTTCGGGGGCCCAGTCATACGCGACAAGATTTTCTTTTTCGCTGACTACCAGGGCAACCGCGTTGTCCAGGCCGTTCCCCAAACCATTGCCGGCGCACCAAGTTCGGCCACAGAGGCAGGAGACTTCTCCGGAATTGCAGCGAGCTTTGATCCCCTGGTCAATGGCTTTGCCACCCCCACCACGGTGAACGGAGATGCCTTCGCCGCGCAGTTGAGCCAACAACTTGGGCAACCGGTGACCGCCGGGGAACCATACTACTTTCCCGGTTGTACCAGCACGTCACAGTGTGTATTGCCGAACGCCCAACTGCCGACCGCCGCCTTCAATCCCATCTCAACAAAGCTGCTGCCTTTCATTTTACCTGCGGCGCCCGGCAGCATCGGTTCAGGCGGGACCGGGGTCTTCTCGACCACCGCCGGCAAGATCAATTTGACCGATAACAAGTTCAGTGGACGGATCGATGCTAACTCGGGCTTCGCCGGCCTTTTGAGCGCCTATTACTACTACGATCGCTATAACCGCATCGATCCCTATTGGCCGGGAAATTCGCCGGTGTACCCAGGCTTCAGCATTGATGGAAAGGGACAGACGCACAATATTAATCTGGGCTCTACCAAGAGCTTCGGTGCTTCCAGCGTCAACGAGTTTCGCCTGGGTTATTTCCGCTTGGATACCACGCTTAACCAACCGCTGGGCGGAAAGCAAACGAACCTCGCCGACCTGGGTTTCGCCTCAGGCGCAAATGGGGCTCCCGGCATTTTCCCTGGCACCCCCGGCGTGGAAGGCGTTCCCGAGATCGACTTCAACAGCTTTATTATTGGCGTTCCCAGCCGGCCCAACCAGCTGATCGACAACATCTACCAGGTTGTCGACAACTTCAGCAAAGCGATTGGGACCCACAACATAAAGTTTGGCGGCCAATTCCACTTCAACCAGCTGGAGGAGAATCTGTCGAACGTCGCCAACGGGAATTACTTCTTCGGCTCGGCGTTCAGCGGTCAACCAAGCGAGACGGGAAGCGACTTTGTCGATTTCCTACTGGGCGCGCCTGCGTCGTATGTGCAAGGGCAGTCGTATCCCTCATACGGCCGTAGCTTCTACATGGGCCTTTTTGCCCAGGATAGCTGGAGAGCCGGACCGAACCTGACCCTGAATTTTGGATTGCGCTACGACGTAAGCTCACCCTGGTGGGAAAAATATAACGAGATTCAGACGCTTATTCCCGGCGAGCAATCGGTTGTATTCCCGGGTTCCCCGAGGGGTTGGGTTTTTCCTGGCGATCCTGGCGTTCCTCGCACCCTGGCTCCGACCCGCTGGAATAACTTCGGCCCGCGTTTTGGCCTGGCCTATGCAATGGGAGACCATGAAGGGATGCTAGGCAAGCTCTTTGGAAGAGCAGGCGCGTCCAGCATTCGTGCGGGCTATACGCTTTCTTATTCTGCTCTCGAAGGGGCGACCGACTTTAACGAGATCGGAGATGCTCCCTTTGGCAACTACACCGGTCAGAATGAACCAACATTTGCGGCTCCATTCACCAACCGGGCAAGCGGACAATCCGTAAAGAACTTATTCCCAGTGGCTCCGCCACCGAAGCACTTCTCGGCAAAAAACCCCGCGAGCGGACCTCCCTACGATACCCTGGCGGAGTTCTTCACCGCCTTCGGCACCATAGGCAGTTCGCCCGCGTTCAACAACAAGAATCAGCTGCCGTATGCGCAGAACTATGAACTTTCGTTTCAACGCCAGCTTAGCCCCAGTGACGTGTTGACCCTAAGCTACGTAGGCACCGTAGGCCGCCGGCTGCTCTCTTCCGTCTCGGCGAATCCAGGCAACCCCGCCCTATGCCTGAGCGTGAGCCAGGCCTCCGAGGTTGCGCCCGGATCGCCTACCTGCGGGCCG
>DASRRN010000052.1:0-12761 GCA_035695685.1 Acidobacteriaceae bacterium
GCCCGAAGTGCCAGAGATGGATTGGCCCGCACTGGTGCGCCGCTGCCTCGATGGTGATCCCGGGGCATGGACGGAATTGGTGGTGGCTCATCAGCGCCGGGTCTACGGCCTCTGCTACCGCTTCACCGCCTCCTCCCATGACGCCGAAGACCTGACCCAGGATGTCTTCATCAAGCTCTACGCCAATCTACGCAGCTTCGATTCGGCCAAGGGAAGTTTCCAAACCTGGATTACCACCCTGACCCGCAACCTGCTGGTCGATCACTTCCGCCGTTCCCGCCAGCAACGGTCGACGGACTCGATCGACGCCGGTTGGGATCAAGGCAACGACGGTCATCCGGCCCAACCCCTGGTCGACCAGCGCACCACCCCCCTGCAGCATGCGGTACAGAATCAGCTGCAGCGCATGGTGCAGAACGCCCTGGCCAAGGTGTCGCCAGAGCTGCGCGAGGCAGTTATTCTGCGCGATCTGCAGGATATGGATTACAAAGAGATTGCGGAGGTTTTGGCAATTCCACAGGGAACTGTCAAGTCTCGTATCAGCCGTGGCCGGGCGGAACTAGCAAGGCTCCTGGAACGTACTAAAGGGCAGGTGATGTAAATGTCTGAGCGTGAGCAAAACAAGCCGTCGGGCGAGACCGCCCGGGTGTTACGGTGCGACGAATGGGAAAACCTCCTCGTGGATGCCACGGACGGAACCCTGAACGCCGCCGACGCTGCGGCCTTTACCCGCCATCACCGCGAGTGCGCGCTCTGTGCCCAGATGCTCAAAGAGACCGAGCAGGGCAGGGCGTGGATGGAGTACCTGGCCGCTGAACCGGAAGTCCCCGCTGACCTGCTCAAAAAGATTCTTGCCCGCACCAGCGGCGGCCTGCAGACAGGAGTCGCCGCCCCCGCACTCTCCCTGCCCCCGCGCCCTGCTTGGCACCGCATGATGCTGCCCGCGGTCCGCCAGGTATTGGAGCCGAGGTTAATGATGACCGCGGCCATGGCCTTTTTCTCCATCGCCCTGACCCTGAACCTGGCCGGTATCAAGGTGACCGAACTCCGCCCGGCGGACTTTCAGCCTTCGCGGATGCGCGCGAATCTTACCCGGCAGTTTTACTCCACCAACGAACAGGTGACCAAGTACTACAAAAATCTGCGCCTGGTGTACGAGATGGAATCCCGGGTACGGGAATTAAGGCGCACTACGGAGGCAGAACCCTCACCCTCGCCCCAGCAAACGCCCAAACAGCCGCCGCGCGACGGCAGCGGTCCCAGCTCGACCGTCCCCCGCGGGCAGCGGATCCCCCCGGTAAAGGACAGCAGCCCTAGCCAGTCGAAACGCGATGCCGCGCCCGCGGAGATGGTGCCCGCTGGTTTTGTGCCCGCCGGGAAAAAAGGAAAATTCCAGAAAGAGGTTTTCAGGGCCTTGCCTTTCACAACTGAAGACCAAACCCGGATTTCCTGCCACGCAGCGCCGGACATAGCCACGTGTGCGGCTTTCGTTACGGAAAGCCGCATGAGGTTCGCCAACGCCACCAAGTTCCACAGGAAATCCGGGAAAGCGCAAAGGAGCTTGGTATGAACTGCCTTAACCATCCCGATGTCGCGGCCGCGGCCTATTGCCAAAATTGTGGCAAGCCGCTTTGCACCGCGTGTATCCGTTCTGTAGGGGGCGTGGTCTACTGCGAACCCTGCCTGGCGGCTCGCCTTTCCGGTCAGCCGGGCGTCGCAGAAGCCAACTTGACTGGCTTACATGCCCACCCGGTCCTGGCTGGTCTTTTGGGTTTTATCCCCGGGGTAGGCGCCATGTACAACGGGCAATTCGTCAAAGCGTTGGCCCACGTACTCATTTTTGCCGTGTTCGTCAGCCTTTCCGATAAGAGCTTTGTCTTCGGTCTGCTGGTCGCCGCCTGGGTCTTCTATCAGGTGTTTGACGCCGCCCAAACGGCCAAGGCGAGGCGCGATGGACTGCCCCTTCCCAATCCTTTCGGACTTAACGATCTCGGAACCAGGTTGGGGATGGCGCCCCCGCCTGCCTCTTCCCCTTACGTGGCTGGCTTCACTCCTCCCCCTGGAAGCTCGGTGCCGGGTGGGACGAATCCCAACCCCGATCAAGACCCAAGCCACAATCAAGGTGTGGGAGGCCCCTACCAGCAGCCACCGGCCTACACTGCGTCCTATACCGCACCCCCGACGTCCGGCCCCGGCGCCCCGGGAATACCGTCTGCTTATACCGAACCGCTCGCAATCGAGCCCCGTGGGCACAGGCACCCCGTTGGCGCCATTATCCTTATCGGGATCGGCCTGCTGTTGTTGTTCCATACCCTGGGTATTTTCGAAGATGAATGGATTGGCCGAGCCTGGCCGATCATCATAATCGGCGTCGGCGCCTGGCTGCTTTACCACAGAACCCGCGATCTTCCTCGGGGAGGTGGGCGATGAATTCCTGGCTGCTCATTCGCCGGCTGCGCGGACCGGCTTTCCTCATCCTGATTGGCATCACCGCCTTGCTCAATCAATGGGGGGTCCTCAGTTTCGGCCGTAGCTGGCCACTCTACCTGATCCTGGCCGGGGTCATCGGATTGGCCGAACGGGCCGCCCTCATCGCCACGCCGTCCGTCCCTCCCGTCTATCCCGTCCCGCCCGTCCCTCCTGTCTATCCCGGTGCGTATGTGCCCTCCACCTATTCCCAAGGCACCCCAGTGCCTCCTTATACCGGCACCTCGTCTTCGGGCGCTGCCGGTCCCGCAGATGACCCACTCGCCGATCCCAACAGGAGGCGGTGATGGCCACCCTGCCCCCTCCCTCCCAGCGCGACGCCGCACGGGCTCAGCGCTACTACCAGCGTTCGCTTCGCCGCCCCTCCATGCTCGGCCCCATAGTGCTGATTGTGGTGGGTGTGATCGCCCTGCTGGTCGAAACCAACACCCTGAATGCCTTCGACCTATGGGACTGGTATATGCGCTGGTGGCCCCTGCTGCTGATCGGTGTGGGGTTGCTCTCGCTGGGCGAGTGGTGGCTGGACCGGGATCGTGCGCACCTGGTCCGCCGTTCGCACGGAGGGTTGATCGCGTTGATCATCGTGCTCGCCATCTTTAGTTACATGGCTAGCTCCGCCTCCCGCGGGTTGCACGGTATGCATGTATTCCGCCACGGCTCCGATGAGGACGATTTTTTTTCGCGCATTCTGGGCCAGGAGCACGATGACGATCGCAGCCTTAACCAATCCATCCCGGCGGGAGCGCCGGTCGACATTCAGGTGCCGCATGGAGATGTGACCGTCACTCCGTCTGGAGATGACCAGATCCACGTGCAAGCGCACCTGGTCGTCTATGCGGCCAACGATCGATTCGCCCGGCGCAATCTGCAAGCCC
Organism: Acidobacteriaceae bacterium; assembly: GCA_035695685.1. Lineage (GTDB taxonomy): Bacteria > Acidobacteriota > Terriglobia > Terriglobales > Acidobacteriaceae > PALSA-350. Next base: position 3,363 of record DASRRN010000052.1, read on the forward strand.
TGGCTCCGCAACTTGTGGTGAACGGCACCAACGTGACCCTGCGGGCTGCGGATGCGAGCAATGGGCGCGCGGAGTTGACCATCGAAATCCCCAAAGGCTCCATCCCCACCGTTACGGTCACCCGCGGCGACGTGACCCTGGAAGGGCTGACCGGACCAGCCAACGTCAACGCTGACCGCGGTGACGTTAAGGCCGACAATGTCACCGGCGAAGTCCAGGTGCGCATGGGCAAAGGCGATTTCACCGCCCATGGCATTGCCGGCAACGTGTCCCTTCAGGGCCGCCTGGACGATGTTTCGATCTCCGACGTGAAAGGCAGAGTGGCTTTGGACGGGGACTTCTTCGGCGATACCAATCTCGCCGATATTTCTTCGGCCGTCCATTTTCATTCCAGCCGGACCGATGTGGAATTGGTCTCGATTTCCGGCGCTCTTTCCATCGACAGCGGAGATCTGCAATTGAACGACGCCGCTGGTCCAGCGAGAATTTCAACCAGCGCCAAGGATGTCGAATGCACTGGGATCACCGGTGACTTGCGGGTGGAAGATGGCGATGGGGACATCTCGGTGGGCGCCGTAGCGCCGGTAGGGGAACTGGGGATTCACAACCGCAATGGCGCTATCAACCTGACCGTTCCCCGGGGCGCAGGTTTCGAGATCCAGGCAACGGCCAAGAACGGGAATATAGAGTCCAAGTTGGACCTGCCGGTGACCAGCGCCGGCGAGGGCCAGAGTGTTACCGGGAAGGTGGGTGGCGGTGGCCCGCACATCGAGTTGGTTGCCGATCACGGCGATATCGAGATCAACGCGATGGATATCCCACCTGCCCCGCCGGCTCCTCCCGCACCCCCGGAGCCTCCGGTGCCGCCCTCACCTGGATCAAAACCAATCCGCCACTTGCATCCTTCGAAGGGCGCGGATGCAGGCGTCCAGCCAGTGGTTCAGTAAACCGCTCTAGCCGGCCGCGAGCCGGTCGGTGATGATGGCTTCCACTCGGGCCACCACCTGGTCTAGCGAAAGATCGGTGGAATCGATGATCACGGCGTCGACTGCCGGCTGCAGCGGAGATTCGGCGCGAGTGCGGTCGCGACGGTCGCGCTCCCGTAATTGCTCCAGTACGGATTCTGCCGGCAGTGCGCCCGGCCCATTCTGCTGATAGCGGCGCTGGCCGCGTACTTCGGCCGCTGCGTCGAGGAAAATCTTGACTCGGGCGTTGGGAAAAACCTTGGTCCCGATGTCCCTGCCTTCCATAACGATGCCGATGCCGCTGCTTGCTCCCAGCTGCCGTTGCATCGAAACCATCCATTGCCGGATGCCCGGGTGCACGCTCACGCGCGAGGCGGCAGCCGTCACATCGGGTTCACGGATGCGCTTGGTGACCTCGACGTCGTCCAGAAAAACACGGTTGCCCAGCGCCGCCGGCAGCAGCCGGATGCGGGTTCTTTCCGCCAGCCGGCCCAACTCCTCACGGTCGTCGAGGTCGCTGTCGGTCTGAATCGCCTTGAGCGCGAAGGCGCGATACATGGCGCCGCTCTCCAGGTTGAGTAACCCGAAGCGGCCGGCGACGCGTGCCGCTACCGTGCTCTTGCCGGCGCCGGCAGGGCCGTCGATTGCGACCACCAGCGGCGAGCTTTGATTCTCTGTCATACTCCTGGCTTTTTCCTGGCTGGCTTGCGGCCGCGGAAATTGCCCGGCGGCTTGCCCGGCTTTCCAGCCGGCTCTCCAAAAGGCCTGCCGGATGTTGCGCCCGCACGCGGCTTCGATTTCGCGGGCCGGGAACCAGGAACAAAGGGCGGACGCACCCCCGGACGCACTCCCGGACGCACTCTTTGATCGTCCCGGCCCGGGCTCCGTTTTGTGCCCGATTTTGCATAGCCTCCCGGGCCCGGCCGGTGATGGCCCCCGCCCCGGCCGGCACTGGCGCCAGGGTTGCTTCCAGGGTTTCCAGAAACCGGTCCTGTACCCCTGGAGGTACCGCTGGAGATGCCCTTTGACGGACCAGATCTGGGAGCGGCCGAGCCGCTCCGGCCAGGGAGAGAGCGAAGACGAGAGCGAAAGGGAACTCCGGGCTGACCTGCCTGCCGCCCGGCATCCGGAGGACGCTTGCCTGCCCAGGGACGCTTGGCCCCGGGCGGCGGCGGAGATTCTAAAGGGCGAGCGTTGGGAGGGCGACCGCTCGGAGGACGACTACCCGGACGACCACTACCCGGACGACCACCTTGGAAACGATTTGGAGCTATGCCCCGTACCGGATTCCCTCCTTGACTTGGCCGAGGATGACTAGGCCGAGGATGACCGGGCCGGGGATTCTGCGCGGGGCGAAAGGCGGAACTACGCCGGTCCCCGGAATGCGGCGGCCGAGGATTCGGCGTTGACCCTTGACCGGATACTTGACCGGATACTTGACCGGACCCTTGACCGGGCCGCGCCCAGGGTGCGGGTCGTTCTCGTTTTTGGGCTCCGGACCAGGTTCCGGGTCGGGCTCCGGGTCGGGCTCCGGGTCGTTTGTCTGGACGCCCTTGACCCCGCGTGTCTGGCCGCGTCCCCTTGCGTGGAGCTTCTGCTCCCGTGCGTGGTTCACTGGCTGTTTTGGACAAGAAGCTCCGCGCCGGCCGAAACCCGCCTTGCTTTCCGGGCGCGCGCCCACCCATCGCGGGCGGCTTCACTCCCGGCCGCCATTGCGCCGCGGGCCGGCGCGGACCTTTCCACTCCGTCCTTCCTGCTGGCGGCGCGGCTGCTGGCCTGACCCCGGGGCCCAGAGCAGCAGGACTCGGAGGACGAGCCGGGCGTCCCGCAGGACGCATAGGCCCCGCACGCCGCTCCTGTCGGTGCTCCTGCAAGGGACGCCGAGGAATTTCGACCTTCGCCGATGCCCCCAAAGCCGGCCGAAGCTCCGTTCTCCCCGCTGGTGGTGCCGCCGGCTGGGCAAACTCCGGCAAGCCATCTTCCAAAAAGTAGTAGGTCTGGGCGTCCATCGAAAGTGAATGGATCTGCCGCGTAGCCGACAAGCCGCGCACCGCTTCCCGCACCCGCGAGCGCGAGGCCGCAGGGGAGAGAAAGATCTCGATCTCTTCGCTCGAGGCGGCGTACACCGACTGCAGGTACATGGACACCAGCAGCGACAGGGCCGTTACCTGGGAGGTAGCGCTAGCCGTTGCGAGCGCATCACGATGCCGTACGCGCAGCAACTCCCAACGCGCCGGCTGGCCTGGTTCCGCGAGGCTTGGGTCCGCGAACACCGGGCTGATGCGCAATGCCTGCCAAAGCTCGCACAGGCCCCGTAAAACGGCAGCTTCCGTGAGCTCGCGCCCCAGCGTTTCTCGGGCTTCCGCGGCACTGAGCACGCCATCCCGGTCCAGCGCCTTCCACAACTCAAGCACCAGGGGAGAGACTTTGTGGCCTGAAGATTTCTGCGGAGCATGTTTCCAATCCGCATCGGCGCGCAAACAAAGGATGTAGGGCAGCGCCTGGCGGTGGGCGAGAAAATCCGGCTGCTCGCTCACTGCGCCCAGCAGATTCAATGCCACCACGGTGCCGGACGCGACCAGCCGCGTCAGCAGCGATTGCGCCTGATCGATTGCCGCCGCACCGGGTGTGGCCTGCGCGCCGCCTATGCAGGCTTCGACAAAGGAGGGTGCGGGCGCCGGCAGTTGTGCATGCCGGGGCAGGTAAAGGCACAAGGGATGCTGTTCGAGCCAGCTCTCCGCGTCTTCGAGGGTAAGGATTGGGCTTTGATTCTGGCGCCAGTGCGCCGCCCGTGCTGCCTGGAGCTGCTCTGCTGTCACGATGATTCCGCGCTTTCCAAGCTGGGAAAAGTGTTGTTAGATCCGATGAAATGCTCGCTGGATTTCTTTCCAAGCATACCGCAGGACGATCGGGCGGCCATGCGGGCAACTGGTCGGGTGCTCGGTTCTGGCTAGCTCCCCGAGCAGCCATTCCATGCGCGACGAATCAAGCGGGGTGTTCACTTTAATGGCCGCGTGGCAGGCGATTGAAGCCGCGATCCGGGTGCGCGCGGCCTCCAGATTCTCCGCTTGCTCCGGACTATCCGCCTGTTCCAGCACCTCGACCAGCATGCGCTCCAGTGCGGGGCCCTCGAGACCGGCGGGTGCGGCCTTGATGGCGATCGTCCGCGGCCCAAAAGGCTCCACTTCAAAGCCATTGGCCTCCAGTTCCTGCGCAATGCCGGCGAACGTGACCATCTGCGCTGGAAGCAGGTCAAGCAGCATAGGCATGAGCAGCCGCTGGCGCTCCACTTGCTTCGCCTGGCGTTGCTGCAAGACTCGCTCGAACAATACCCGCTCGTGGGCCACGTGCTGGTCGATGATCCACAGCCCCTCATGGTTCACTGCCAGGATGAAGGATTCGCGCAGCTGGCCCAGCGGCCGAAGCGATGCCAGGCCATGCAACGAGGGGCTGGCGCCGATTTCGCTCTCTTCCCCGTCCGCTGGCGCTTCGGCAGCCGACGAACAACTCAATGGACGCCCGTGGTCACTGTTCGCCGGCACATTTCCAGGCAGGTTCAACCCATTCGCTGCCGGGCCGAAGGGAAGAACCCCTGGAACAGAAATTACCGTTGGCGGGGCCAGGGTGAATCCATCGCTCGCCGGCTCATCTGAGACTGAGGGCCAGCTGGCGGAGAGCCAGCCATCGGACGTCGGCGTTTGCGGCGGGTCCACTTCGGGCGTGGCGTTCGTCACCAGCGCCGGTGTCGCGCTGGGGTGGGCAGTGAGCGCGTGCAGGAACCCAGCTGCCGGACGCCCTACCGTCAGCTTGTTCCGGATAGTGTCACGCACAAAATCATGCAGCCAGCTGGCCTGGCGGAAACGGACCTCCGTCTTAGCCGGGTGAACGTTGACGTCGACCTCTTCCGGCGGCATCTCGAGGAACAGCAGCACCACGGGAAAGGATGTGGGCGCGAGAATATTGCGATAGGCTTCGCTCACGGCATGCATCAGCAAGCGATCCCGCACCAGGCGGCGGTTGACGAAGCAGTAGATCGAGTTGCGGTTCAGTTTCTCCAGCTCCGGCTTGGAGGTGAATCCGGTGATGCGCAACTGTCCAGGTTGTGGAGCCTGGTAGTCCGCGGGCCGCTTCCAGGGCGGGGGTTCGGGCAGCCCGGCGCGCGCCAACTCGATTTCCGCCGCCAATGGCAGCAGTTGATCCAGGGTATCCTGGCCGAAGATCTGATAGATGCGCTCCGCCGCCCGGCGTACCGGGGGCGCGATCAGCAACGCATGCGTGGCCGAGTGCAGTTCGAAGTGTTTGTCCGGGTGAGCCAACGCGTAATGGGTAACCAGCGCGGTTACATGTGCCAGCTCCGTGTTCTCCGCCTTGAGGAATTTCCTCCGTGCCGGTGTGTTAAAGAACAGGTCGCGCACCGTGAGCGTCGTCCCCGCAGGCGCGCCCGAGTCCTCGCAAAGCAGCAGTTTGCCCCCGGCAATTTCCATCCGCGTGCCGGAGCTTTCCTCGGCTGCACGGGTAACCAGCTCTACCCTGGCGATCGAGGCAATTGATGGCAGCGCTTCTCCGCGAAAGCCCAGGGTCGCGATCGAGAGCAGATCGTCGCTCGAGCGCAGCTTCGACGTGGCGTGACGTTCAAACGCCAGCAGCGCGTCGTCGCGCATCATGCCGCAGCCGTCATCGGCGATGCGGATGAGCTTGCGTCCGCCGCCCTCGACCGCAATCACAATACGGGTGGCGCCGGCGTCCAGCGAATTCTCCAGCAGCTCTTTGACCACCGATGCCGGCCGGTCCACGACCTCGCCGGCCGCGATCTGGTTGGCCACCTGGTCGGCCAGTATGTGAATACGGCCCATTCTCTCTTTACCCTTCTAAAAACTAGCAGAGAACAACCGACCTTCTTACCACCCTCACCGCTCTTCCTTCCACACTTTTCCAAATCGGGCCCTGCGCTGCGCACTCCATCCCTTTCACGGCCCAGGTTGCCCACGGCAACCATCTCTCGTGAAGTTCCGCGGTGCCGCGACTGAATGCGCCTTTCTGTTAAGAGAGACGCCTATGCGGCCTTGTCGAGTGCGAGTTTGTCCAGCGCTGTTGTGTGCAGGAAATGCGGTAGAACTCGCCAGAGGCGGTTATCCCTATCGCCTGAAGAAATAAGAGGGCCCCGAACTTAGCGGCAGGGTAGAGAGTTCTCGCTTAGCGTCCGCTGCGTACTCTCCGGGGGAGTGCCTGAGCCGGCCGTTTGCTCTTGGCCAGCCGCTTGCCGCGAGGGTGTGCCAGCGCCTCTTCGCGCGCAGAGACTGGTTCCGAAAGAGTATCGCCCAGCACGTGCAGACGCAGAAAGTTGGTCGAGCCCGACTTGGTGCGAGTGCCGGCGACAATGCCCAGAATCTGCCGTGGCTGGACGTACCCTCCCTCTTCCAGCAGGCGTTCGGCGGTTTCGACCATTTGTTCCGCCGTGGCCAGCTTGTTGCAAAGAAGAGGGTGCACTCCCCACAGAAGCGTCATGCGGTGGATCACCCTCTCCACGCTGCTCAGTCCAAAGATCGGCGATTTGGGCCGGTATTTGGAGAGCTGGCGGGCGGTGGTCCCGGTTTCGGTAAAGACGGCGATGGCGCTGATGTCCAGATCCTCGGCAGCGTGGGCCATCGATTCGCAAATGGTCTCGGCCACTGATAGCCGCACATGCCCCGACTGGCCGCGATCGGTGGCACGCAGCAGGGGCTCCTGGCTTTCCGTCTCGAGCACGATCTTGGCCATCATCTTGACCGCTTCCACGGGATACTTGCCCGCAGCGGTTTCGGCCGACAACATCACCGCGTCGGTGCCGTCGTAGATGGCGTTGGCCACATCCGAGGCCTCGGCGCGCGTGGGTCGGGGATTTTCAATCATGGACTCCAGCATCTGGGTGGCGGTGATGACCGGCTTGCGATAGTCGCCGGCCCGTCGGATGACATGCTTCTGGATCGCCGGCACCTTCTCCGGAGGCATCTCGACCCCCAGGTCGCCGCGCGCGACCATGACTCCGTCCGCAGCTTCGAGAATGCTTTCCAGATGTTGAATGGCTTGCGGCTTTTCGAGCTTTGCAATAATCCAGGTCTCTGCGCCCATGGCCGCCACGCGATGCCGCACCAGGCGAATATCCTCCGCGGTGCGCACGAAGGATACGGCGATCGCATCCACTCCGCTGCGGATGGCGAACTCCAGGTCCTCTTCGTCCTTGGCCGTAAGCGACGGTACTCGCACTGGGATGCCGGGCAGATTGATGCCCTTGTGCTCGCCCAGCAAGCCCCCGTTGACCACTTCGCACTCCGTATCCAGTCCGTTGACGGCAACCACGTACAGCTCAATCAAGCCATCCGAAAGCAGTATGCGTGCCCCGGGCTCCAGGTTTTCCGCCAGCGTCGGAAAGGTCGTTGCGATCAGGCTGGAGGTGCCCGCGATGTCGCGGGGAGTGATCGTTAACCGCTGTCCCGCCTTCAGCTGCACCGGGATACGGTTCTTCAGCCGTCCGGTGCGAATCTTCGGTCCCTGTAGATCCCCCAGAATGCAAATCGGCTTGCCTTCTTCGTTCGAGACCTTGCGCACCATTTCGATCAGCTTTAACTTTTCCGGGTGGCCTCCATGGGAGAAGTTGAGCCGGGCGACATCGAGGCCGGCGCGAAGCAGCTCACGGAACACCGTTTCGCTGCTACACGAAGGGCCCAGGGTGGCCACAATTTTGGCCCTCCGGCTTTGCTCCGCGGGAAGGTTGCTCGATTCCATCAGGGTAAAACTCATTCGGCCCCCATGCTGCTTAACCCGGAGACGATCCTTGGCCTCCAGCAGCTTCAATTCTACGCTCTACGCGTACTCTTGCCCCCAGGTACTCAGGCTTGTCAACCCAACCACGCGAAAACGATGCCGTGCGCGGAAAGCGCACAATTCCAATGTTCTCCCCTCGGTCTGTCTAGCTTGGGTCGCTCTTCCCGGCGGTGACCATCTTTTCCTCGTCCACTCGTTCCGCCTGCGGCTCGGATCGCTGCGGTTTCGGAAAGATATGCGCGTTGAACTCGGCCCCGACGAGCACACTCACGGTGGCGATGTAAAGCCAGACCAGCGTCGCCACCACCGCCCCCAGTGGACCGTAGACCACGGAATAATCGGCGAAGCGGGTGAGATAAAAGCCGAAGCCCAGGGTGGCCAGGAACCACATGAGTGCGGCGCCCGACGCCCCGGGCAAAACGTACTTCCACGCCCTCCGCCTGGGGGTCCCGAACTGGTAGATCACGGCCAACATCACGATCGTGGTGAACAGGCCGATTGTCCAGCGCACCATGCGCCAGATGAATAACACGTAGGGGCCGAGCACATGATAGCTGTTGCTCACTACCCATTCTTCGATCTGATGCCCGAATGCAACCATTACGGTGGCAAGAGTTATGGGCACCAGGCAGAGCGGAACCAGGGCCAGCGCCACCCCCCGCTCGACCCAGAAGTTCCATTCATGGCGGGGCAGCTCATAGGCGCGGCGAAAGCCTCCCATGAGTGAAAGCATCATGCCCATGGCCGCCACCAGGCTGACCACGATGGCGGAGGAAACCACTTGTTCCCCACGCACCTTCTGGTTGGTGAAGTACGCGTGCAGCAGGGTCATGGTATCGGCAGGCAGCACCTCGGCGAAGGCGGCGCGCATCTCGCCCCGCACCGTATCTGATTCCGGGGTCAGCGCCAGCAGAGTGGTGAGTACCAGGATGGTAGGAAAGAGGCACAGAATGGCGGAGTAGGCAGCGCCCTTGGCGGTGCCGAATACGTCGTGCGAGAGCGAGGTCAGCAAGGCGAGGCGGAATTTCTCAAACGCCCGCGCCATGCCTAGCCCTTCCACTGCAAAAGGAAGGCAGTTACCGAAGCCGAATCCATTTTGCGCATGGCCTCAAACTCGGCATTGCGTTGGCTGTAGACCAGCTGCCCGTTGGGCTCCAGTACGGCCAGCGCGGGCACTCCTTTGGCCACCGGAACTCCATACCGCGCCGCGATGTCCATATTTTCATCGTAGCGGCCGATATTGACCGGGACCAGCACGTAGTTCTGTTCCAGCAGGCTGCGATTCGCAGCATCGTGAAAGTAGATTTCGAGCACCTGGCAGTCGCCGCACCAGTTCCCGCCGAAGTCGAGCAGGACGCGTTTCTTTTCCTTGCTCGCCCGGGTCAGAGCCGCCGCAATATCCTGCTCGGCCCGAGTGCCATCGGGATAAATGACGGCTTGGCCCGGCTCCTCGGCTGCCGGAGTTTCGACCGGAGCCCGGCAGCCCAGCCAGCCTGCACTCAGTAGCAGGGCGCTCGTGACTACGGCAATTGCAATCGATTTCGGAGGCGCGCGCATAGGACTCGATAATAAGGGTAGCGCAAAACCTGTGCTCCTGGCCGAATCGGAACGGGCGGTGAACCATCGGCTCGCC
>DASRRN010000053.1:0-4374 GCA_035695685.1 Acidobacteriaceae bacterium
TACACCAGCGTGTTCGCGGTGCCTAAGTCGATTGCCAGATCGCTCGAGAAAACGCTGAACAACGAACGCACACCGTGCGTCCGCGAAGAACGCGAATGGAAACCGTTTGATGACATGAATGCAGGACTTTTCCTGTCGACCCGGATTCATTGTACGGCCACGGTTGCGTTCCTGCACCCCTACTCTTTTGAGTCTTTACCACCACTTTTAGGGCATACGACCTGTTTTGACGCGTGCTGCCGCAGAGAGCGGATGCAACAGCGACGGTTCGCCTGAGTTATCCTCTGAGGTTCAACGAAGGGAATGGATATGACGACGAAGATCTACAAGAACCTGATTGGCGGCAAGTGGGTGAGCGCAGAGAGCGGCAAGACTTTTCTCAATCACAATCCCGCCAATGTTGACGACGTATTGGGAGAGTTTCAGGCCTCTGGCGAAGCGGACGTGGATCGAGCGGTGCAGGCAGCCCGGGCCGCCTATCGCCAGTGGCGGCTGTTTCCAGCGCCTAAGCGAGGGGAAATCCTTTACCGCACGGGTGAGCTGCTGCTACGGCATAAGGAGAATCTGGCCCGGCAGATGACGCAGGAGATGGGCAAGGTTCTGAGCGAGACGCGGGGCGATGTACAGGAGGCGGCCGACACCGCCTTCTACATGGCGGGTGAAGGGCGCAGGCTTTTCGGCCAGACCACGCCCTCGGAGCTACCCGACAAGTTCGCCATGTCGGTCCGCATGCCGGTAGGGGTTTGCGGCATGATCACGCCCTGGAATTTCCCCATGGCCATTCCGTCATGGAAGCTGTTCCCTGCCCTGATTTGCGGCAATACCTGTGTGATCAAGCCGGCGGAAGATACTCCCTTGTCGACCATCAATCTGGTGGAACTGTTGCTGGAGGCAGGATTGCCGGATGGCGTGGTCAATATTGTGACCGGATTTGGTCCGGATGCCGGCGCGCCGTTAGTTTCCCATCCTGAGGTCAACGCCATTTCGTTCACCGGCTCGAGTGAAGTGGGCCGGATCGTCGGCCAGACGGCAGCCGGTCACTTCAAGCCCTGCTCGCTCGAGATGGGGGGCAAGAACGCCATGATCGTGCTCGAGGACGCGAACCTGGACCTCGCGCTGGACGGTGCGGTTTGGGGAGCGTTTGGAACCACCGGTCAGCGCTGCACGGCGACTAGCCGGATCATCGTGCAGAAGAGCATTGCGAGCGAGTTTACCCGCAGGCTGGTGGAGAGAGCCCAGGCCCTGAGGGTGGGTGACGGCCTTGACGTCCAGGTGGAGATGGGACCGCAGATCAACCAGCAGCAGGTGGAAACCTCTGCGCGCTACACCGCAATTGCGGAAAAAGAAGGCGCCCGGCTGCTGACTGGCGGGAATCGTTTGGATGTGCTCAGCAGGGGGTTTTTCTTTGCCCCCACCGTGTTTGGGGGCGTCGGTCCGGAGATGCGCATCGCCCGGGAGGAGGTATTTGGACCGGTGGTGAGCGTGATTGAATGCGACAGCTTCGATCAGGCGATTGAGTTTGCGAATGGAATCCAATACGGCTTGTCCACTGCCCTGTATTCCCGCAATGTAAACCTGGCATTCAAAGCGATGCGCGATCTGGAGGCTGGGATTACGTACATCAATGCGCCGACGATCGGGGCTGAGGTGCATCTGCCCTTCGGGGGAGTGAAGCAGACCGGCAACGGACATCGCGAAGGCGGCACCGGTGCACTTGATTTCTATACATCATGGAAGGCGGTGTACGTGGATTACTCCGACCGGTTGCAGCGAGCGCAGATTGATACCGGTGAGTGATGGGTGCACAACGGGTCCCTCGACTTGGCTACGCTCCTAAATTCTTTGCGGTTACCCCCAGAATTGTCATCCCGACCGGAGCGTACCCAGATTTCCTACCTAGCGGCACTCGCAACAACCACGTATGCGGCTTTCCGTAGAGAAAGGCGCATGAAGCTTGCCAGCGCCACCAAGTTCCACAGGAAATCTGGGGGAGCGTAGTGGAGGGACCTGCTGTTTCTTTGGCGGTACAATCGCTCTCAACGATGAGCCGCCGAGAGCAAACCTACTATGTCTACATCGTGGCAAGCCGCAGTCGCGTGCTCTATTGCGGGATTACGAATAACATTTTGCGACGCACAGAACAACATCGCGAGGGCAGTATTGAGGGCTTCACCGCTGACTATAAATGCACGCGCCTGGTTTGGTTCGAGCGCTACCAATACGTCGGCAATGCTATCAACCGAGAAAAGCAAATCAAGCGGTGGCGCCGCGAAAAGAAGATCGCATTAATCGAGCGGGCGAATCCCAACTGGGTCGACCTTAGTGAGGAATGGAGGAGCATAACAGCAGGTCCCTCCACTTCGCTTCGCTCCGGTCGGGATGACAATTCTGAGGGGCACCGAAATACCGCTTCGCTGCCGTCCGATCCGGGTGACAACTCTGAGAGCAACCCACGACGATGATCGACGCATTTGCTAGCATTCCCTTGCGAGGCAAATTTTAGATGATCATTGGCGTTCCCAAGGAAGTGAAAGACCATGAATCCCGGGTGGGCATTACCCCCGCCGGCGTGAAGGCGTTAGTCGACGCAGGCCATACCGTCCTGGTGCAAACCGAGGCCGGCGATCTCTCCGCCTTTTCTGACGATGAATACCAGTCAGCCGGCGCCGAGATCGTCGGGGCGGCACACAACGTCTGGGGTCACGCCGACATGATCGTCAAAGTGAAAGAACCCGTCGAAAAAGAATACGTCTTCTTTCGCGAAGGCCTGGTGCTGTTCACCTACCTGCACCTCGCTCCCCTGCCCTCCCTCACCGACCGGCTGCTGGCCAGCAGAGTCACCGGCATCGCCTATGAAACCATCCGCGACCGCGCAGGTACGCTCCCGCTACTGACACCCATGTCAGAAGTAGCAGGAAGGATGTCGGTCCAGGTGGGCGCAAGCTACCTGGAAAAAGAAAAGGGCGGCCGCGGAGTACTGCTGGGTGGCGTGCCCGGCGTTCCACCAGCGACCGTGTGCATCCTGGGCGGCGGCATCGTGGGCACCAACGCCGCCAAGATTGCGCTCGGTATGGGCGCAAACGTCACTATCGTTGATCTGAATCTCAACCGGCTGCGCGAACTGGACGATATCTTTAACGGCCGCGTCTATACCCTCGCCTCAAACTCCTATAACGTGGCGCGAGCGGTGCAAGGCGCCGACCTGGTCATCGGTGGAGTGCTGATTCCCGGCGCCGCGGCTCCCAGGATCGTGACCCGGCAGATGGTTTCCCGCATGAAGAAAGGAGCGGTCGTGGTCGACGTTGCGATCGACCAGGGCGGCTGCATCGAAACCGCCAAGCCGACTACCCACAGCGATCCCTCCTACCTGGTGGATGGCGTGGTCCACTACTGCGTTACGAATATGCCGGCTGCCGTTCCCAACACCTCGACCCTGGCGCTCACCAACGCCACCTTTCCTTACGTTCTCCGGCTGGCGCAACACGGCGCTGGAGCGGCCATCAAGGCAGATCCGGGAATGTGCGAAGGCGTGAACACGTACGCCGGGCAACTTACCTATAAGGCAGTAGCGCAATCGCTAGGAAGGGAATGGAAGCCGGTGCTCGATCTACTAGGCTGATCACCGGCAAATCCCGGGCTGGGACTTGCCGGCGCAAGTTGGGATGGTTACTGGGATGGAGGCCCGCCTGCGGGTGCTCCCCCACCACGTTGTTGCATTCTTTCCTGCATCCGCTGTTGATCCTCAGCAAATTTCTGCTTCTGAGTATCATTCAGGAGCGCCTGGATCTTGGTGTTTGCGCCCTCGCGAATGGTCTTCATCTTCGCCATCTTGTCTTCCCGGGACATAGAGCTGTCCTGACGCAGAGTCATCATCTGCTGCTGTGTGTCGGCGATGATCGGCTTGATTTGCGTCTGTTGATCCGCAGATAAGTCATAGCGCTTGGTCATGCGCGCAAGCTGTTCATCCGGAGTCATCGGTTGGCGACCCATGCGACCCGAGCCGGGTTGCTGAGCGGAAGCATCGGGGGCGGGGCTATCCTGCTGCGCGAGAGCGGCAGCCGAGCCAAGGGTGAGCCCAGTGGCTAACAGACCACTGAGTGCGATACGGCATAACTGATTCTTCATGGGTGTTTCTCCTGCATATCTAACCACAGTCATAAGAACACACGGTTGGGTGCATGGTTGCTGTGATTCCAGGCACGCATCCAGCACTTCATAAGAAATTGACGTGGAGACTGACCAGGGAGTTTACGGTTTCGGCGGCATGGGCACTGGAGCCGAGCGCAATCCACAGGGCAACGGCCCCAATTGCGAACTTCCAGGGGCAAGATAAGCGTAGGCAAACACTACCTGATACTCGTTCTCGCCCGGATA